>JASGMR010000011.1 GCA_030156385.1 Kosmotogales bacterium | reverse complement strand
ATATAATCCGCGACGAGTTGATTAAATAAAATCAGACTATCTGCGATATGGAAAGCGTTTCAGAACAAAACCTGACTCGCTATAATCGCAGCAGTAGTTTATTCAAACGGATGGAAAGGTTCTGCCAGCATTAACAACCACCACCCGAAGGATTTTATGGGACATTCGTTTTCCATTTCCGATGTTATAGTACTTCGTCACAGTGACAGACAGGTAGCCTATTACTACAGAAGTTTCTCCGAGAAATGCCGCAATTTTTACAGGAACGATAGTAGCACTAGGAAAATCTTTTGAAAACCGCCATATTTTCATCGGGAGAACGAAAACTTGATCGACAAAGGTAGTTATAATATTTCTTTTTCCTTTTATTAAATGGTTTCAAGTAATTTAAAGCAATTTTTATGGTAATCTATCAACCCTTCTTTTTTCATATTTGATAACTCTCTTGAAAGTGCACTACGCTCAACATTGAGATATTCCGCTAGTTCATTTCTGTTAAAAGGAATCGTGAACATCCAAGTTTGCTGTTCACTGGATACTCGTGTTAAGTATGCTAAAATTTTTTTCCGAACTGTAGGTTTTAGCAGACAATCGATACGCTCGTGTAGTACAAGCCCCTTTTCCGCAACGATACCAACATAATTCCGTAGCAGTTTATCGTGCCATGGACAATTTTTACTACATCGAGCGAAAACGCGATCAAATGGTATCAACAAAATCGAGACATCATCTTTCGCCTGCAACGTCACGGGACTTTTGTGGTCTAAACTCGCAGCTAAAATAACTCCTGTTTCGTTCCCCTTTTTGAGCAGGGTAATAATAATCAACCTGTTCGATATATCCCATTTTACAGCCTGGGCGTGTCCAGACAGTATGATGCCAAAATCATATACTGTGCTGCCCTCTTCAATAATAAACGCATCTTTTTTGTATTCAGCACGCCTTGCTTGGATACAGTCCAGCAAACTGGTTATTTTATCGGGCTCAATGCCAGAAAACAAATTCGTTTTTGTTAAATCCCGGATATATTCTTTCATACTGCTTCCATTTCGCTTCATTTTGTTGCGTATGCAACAAGAATTTCGTTTGAATTATAATATAATGAATCCATAAAGACAAGGAGATGTGTGATAGTTTATGAATGATAAAGACAAAATACTTTGGATTAACCGGATAGCAGTTTTTATTATATTATTTATCGTGTTACGGTTAACAACTTTACCTGGAGGAAGTATCGTTATCAGCAGATCTATCGTCACATCTGTAATGACTTGCGGACTTGTATCGGAGCTTTCTGTCTCTCAGCTTATCATTGCTCTGAGTGGAGACATGTTGGTTATCATTCTGTTTCCAACGCTGATAAAAGTTATAGGAGAAAGATGGGAATAAAGTGAACGCTGTTTTTACGTATATTCTTTACGGCGTAACGTTTGTCCTGCTTATCGTGTCCTTTTTGAAAGATAAGTCAAAAACGCTTTTATCCCTTAAAAAAGCCTGGAAGATGTTTATCAATATCCTGCCGCAATTTATTGCAATTCTCATGCTTGTGGGGCTGTTGCTTGAGGTAATAAATTCTGAAACTATACAACATGTCATAGGATCGAAATCAGGTATTGCGGGTATACTTATATCTTCGCTGCTTGGGGTGTTTACTTTAGTACCTGTTTTGATCGCGTTTCCAATTGCTGCAGAACTATTGAATAATGGTGCGGGAATTGCTCAAACAGCCGTTTTTATTTCCACACTCACAATGGTCGGGTTTATTACCCTTCCAATGGAAACGAAGTATCTTGGAAAAAAAATTGCGCTTCTTCGAAACGGATTTGCATTCTTGTTTGCACTTATTTCAGCCTGTATTATTGGAGTGATATTAGTATGAAAAAGACAGTTAAAAAGTATTGGTTCCTTTTAGCTGTTGTTATTGTTAATTTATTTGTTTTGTTGTTTTATCCCCAGAAAGGAATAACCGCTCTGCACTTTACGGGTAAAAACTGTCTTAATTTCTTATTCATGTTGATGCCGATTTTCATCTGTGTTAATTTAATGGATGTATGGATTGAACGGGATATTATGATAAAAGTAATTGGTAAGAAATCCGGGTTCAAAGGTGTACTAGTTGCACTGCTGTTGGGGGTAGTCACTGCCATCCCACTGTATGCACTGTTACCGGTTGCGGGGGTGTTGCTTAAAAAGGGGGGACGGATTTCAAACATCCTGATTTTTTTAGGCGCTAGTACAAGCTTCCGTATCCCCTTGCTGTTATTTGAAATCTCTTCTCTGGGATGGCAATTTACATTTGTGAGGTTCGGTGTGAATATTATTGTGATTTTCGCCATTGCTTTTATTATTGAAAAAATATTATCCGAAAAAGATAAAAAAACTATCTATGAAAATGCTGATAACTTGTAAAGAAAATCGAAATTCAAAAATAAATGCTTATTTTGAGCCATTTATATCATCTTCTAAAGGGAGATTGCTTGAGAAGGTTAACCAAATTGTAGTATCAATGCTTGACATGAAGTTAACTCCAGGTATAATTTCAAAAGGGTTTGAAGTAGAATTGTATCAAAATCCAGGAAGGAAGGATAGGTAATAATATGTTAAAGCCATTGGTTATAAATATGAGCGGATATCTCTGTACGAGGTCTGATGAATGGACGATCCTTGTGCAGAGTAAGGTGAAAATGTAAAATAATCTCGTCCACATTGGGCTTTGTACTTATCAGAAAAATATCTAATAAGGAGAAGTATGAAGTACAATGGATGAAAAAACAAAATCGAATTTCTTAATATTTTGGATTGGCCAGGCCATATCTCAGTTGGGGAGTTCCATAACGAGATTTGCTCTGGTAATTTGGGTGTTTAATAAAACAGGATCCGCTATGTCGGTATCACTTGTAACTTTGAGTTCCTACTTACCATATATTCTGGCAAGTATTTTGTCGGGAGATGTTGTTGACAAACTATCGAAAAAAATCGTTCTTATCGTTTCGGACACAATAGCTGCTTTTTGTACGATCAGCATCGTTTTTTGCATTTATGCAGATGTACTGTCAGTCTGGCAGGTTTATGTAGTCAGCGCGATCATAGGTTTAACTAATGCATTTCAATCTCCGGCATCTGCTGTAGTAACCGGTATGTTGGTTCCTGGTGGCCGGTACGATAAAGCCAGCGGATTAAATTCGTTTTCCAATAATCTGGTAATGATAGTTGCTCCAATGCTTGCCGGAATACTCGTTGCTTTTGCAGGTTTAAAAATAGTGTTATTGGTTGATTTCTCAACCTTTTTATTTGCAGCTGTTACTCTATTGTTTTTTGTCAATATTAAAGAATCACCAGAATCAGATATAAAGAAACCCTCAAGGTGGTTGGATGGGTTTCGGGAAGGCTTTGTTTTCTTAAGGAGGCAAAAGGGAATCCTGCATATAATGCTCAGTATGGCGTTGATAAATTTCTTTTCCAGATTAACTTATGAAAATATTCTGGCTCCAATGATTTTATCCAGAAGCGGAGGTAACAGCGCGGTTTATGGAATTGTAAGTGGTGTACTGGGAATAGGTGGTGTAATAGGTGGTTTTTTAGTTTTGGTCAGGAAAAAGAAAGCGAATCCTCTGAAATTGATTTATTTTTCAGCGGCATTCTCATTTCTGTTCGGTGATTTGCTGATAGGAGTTGGAAGAGATCTTTGGATTTGGTGTATTGGGGGATTAGCGGCGAGTATTCCTATCCCCTTTATTCTGGCAGGACAGAGTATGGTTTTATATCGCATAGTTCCTCAGCAAATGCAGGGAAGAATGTTTGCGGTAAGAAATGTTATCCAATCTTCAACTATTCCAATTGGTATCTTTCTGGGTGGGTTTCTTGCAGAGTATGTTTTTGAACCTTTTATGTTATCTTCACATATATTCGCTATCGCGCTCAGAAAAATTGTCGGTTCCGGGAAGGGGAGCGGCATGGCATTTATGTTCCTGTGTACGGGCGTTTTGGGAGCAATATTCAGTTGGTTAGGATACAGAGATAAAGATATTCGGAATTTGGAAAACAAAACATGATTTGTACCTGGGATCAATTAATCTTATTTTCATTGAAGAGACTCTATTGGAGAAGGTGAACAAAATTAAAATATCAAATACTTGACATAAAGTTAACTCCAGGTATTATAATCTTCAATGGCTGGAGGTGAAATTACACGAAAATCGAAAAATTTTCAAAAAACATCCAGATGTTGGATCTAAATACATTATCGATGAATGAAAAAATACATGGAGATGAGAAAGGAGAAAAAATATGAATAGTTTTGTTTACGACATACCTACGAAAGTTTATTTTGGAAAAAATCAGTTGAAAAACCTGGGTACCGAATTGAGTAAATACGGTAAAAAAGTGCTTCTGACCTATGGGGGAGGTTCAATTAAAAAGACAGGTCTTTATAATAAGGTTGTTGCGGAGATTGAAAAAACGGGATTAGAACTTTTTGAATTATCAGGAATTGCACCGAATCCAAGAGTGTCTTCTGTGAATGCGGGAGCAGATATCTGCAAAAAAGAAAATATTGATGTTCTCCTCGCGGTAGGTGGAGGATCCGTGTTGGATTGCACAAAATTCATAGGCGCGGCAACTTATTATGATGGAGATGCTTGGGATATCCAGCTTAGGAAAGTTCCTGTGAAGAAATGTCTTCCGATTATTACGGTGCTTACACTTGCGGCAACAGGCTCTGAAATGGATGCCGGGGGAGTTATAAGTAACCCGGAAACAAAAGATAAAATAGGTATGGGTTTTCCGGTGATGCAGCCCAAGGTTTCGTTTCTGGATCCAACGGTTACTTATACTGTAAATAAGTTTCAAACTGCCTGTGGTGCCGCGGATATGTTGAGTCATATAATGGAAGTATATTTCAATATGGATAATGATTTATATATGTTGGATTGTGTCATGGAAGGACTTATGAAAACCATAATAAAATATGCTCCGATAGCTATGGAAAAACCTGACGATTATGAAGCGCGTGCGAATTTAATGTGGACCTCTTCATGGGCAATCAATGGATTTATAAGCGGGGGAAAACAGCACGCATGGAGCTGTCACCCGATGGAACATGAACTCTCAGCCATCTATGATATTACCCATGGCCTTGGTCTGGCTATACTTACGCCGAGATGGATGGAGTACACTTTAAATGAAAATACTATGAGTAAATTCTATCAATTTGGAGTGAACGTATTCGGAATTGATCAGAAACTTCCGCAGATGGAAGTGGCAAAAAAAAGTATCGAAATGTTAAAGGAATTTTTGTTTGATACCTTAAAACTTCAAAGTACCCTTACGGAAATAGGGATTGATGATACTGACTTTAAAGTTATGGCAAAGAAAGCGGCAAAAGGAGGGACGATGTACGGATTCCAGCCGTTGGATGCCGAAGATATTGAAAAGATATTCAGAATGTGTTTGTGATGTCAGATCTCAATTAAAATATATTTGATACAGAACAAATAAACTGAACTTTTATAATAGTGTTTTTCAGATGCAGCGTCGCATTTCATCGGAGTATAAGAAGTGTTAAAATAATATATGAAAGGCATTTTAAGAAACATAAATTTGTAGAAGAAAAAATAACTGGGCGTGTTAAAAAAGGTTGAAGCATTTCACGTTAAATTTTAAAAAAATAGCGGGATACATTATATCCTTAGAATATTGCTGAAAAGCAATAGAAAAAAGTGTTAATATAGGTTAATGGCCTCGTTTGCAGCAATAAAGGGCCGGGTTTTCCGGCCTTTTTTATTTTGGAGAATGTGATGAGTGATTTTTCATTAGTTTATATAAAAAAGTTGAGAGAAAATTTCAGAGTAAGAGAAAATGGGAAAAAAAGAGATTTGAGCAGAGAAAAATTGGAAAATTATGTGAAGCTTGAGAACAAATTCTTTTTCTTTGAAAATTTTTCTGATTCTGAAGAACTTTCTGTTGATAGCAATAAATACGTTCAGGAAAAAGTTTTAAAAGAAATTCTGGATTATTCTCCCAGGGGAAATATAGAAGAAAGAATCGATAAATATATTTTAAGACTGAAAAAATATCCTGTATCTCTTCAAAGTGTTGTCCAATTATTTCTTGGAAAGAACAGTACATCTGAATTCATAATCGAAGCTTTAAAAGATGGAGAAAATATAATTCCATGGGAAGAATATGTTTGTGCGAATCTGAATCAAATAAGCGATGAAAAATTGGATCCAATCAGAATAATCGATTTGAATAAAACAGTTCAACTGGTATTTAAAGAAGATGGATTGTTGAAAGATATTATAAAAGATTATGAATACAGACACGAGCAGTTTATGACTACTCTCGAGATAGTAGAATCTATAAAAGAAGAAAATGGAATGATAGTAGAAGCGGGGACGGGAACGGGAAAATCGTTGGCATATCTTGTTCCTCTGGCCTATTACACTCTGTCGAATGATAAAAAAGCAGTTATTTCAACTAAAACCAAGATATTACAGGATCAGTTATTGGACAAAGATGTAAAAATTTTAAGAAAACTTCCGAGCCTCACTCAATTACGGGTATCTGTTATAAAAGGCCGTGAAAGTTATTTTTGTCTGGAAAAGTTTTTTGATTTCCTGGATATGGTCGTAGATGAAAATCCAGAATTACTTCAGAGTACGGATTTTTTAAAAATTCTGTTATGGTCTATGAGAACAACTGCAGGTGATCTGGATGAGATAAATACGAGTTTTAAAAATTTTTTCAAAAGTAACAGATATGAATGTAAAGGTATGTTTTGTATTTATAATAAGAAATGTCCTTATTTTGTAGCCAGGGAAAATGTGAAAAAATCTCATGTGATTATCACCAATCATGCTCTTTTATTCAGTGAAGCAGAAATGAGGATGAACGATGAAATGGCGGAGGGAAAGGATGAGGATAATGCAAATGAGGGAATACTTCTTCCTAAATTTGATGTTTTAGTTCTGGATGAAGCTCATGAAGTTGAGAATTCACTGACTGAAGCGATGAGCTTTTCTTTTATTCCCTCCGAAAATATGAAAACAATCCGGGAACTCATAAACAAAAGTTTTGAAATAATAAATAAAATAAAGATAAAATATCATGAGGATTTTATAAAGAACCTGAAAAGGACAATTTCAGATGATTATAAAAATCTTTTCAAAACGCTTAAAGAAATAACAGAAAAATTCAATGGGGTAAATTTCAAAGGAAAAGATTTAAATGAATCCGAAATCGAATCACTTTTGAATGAACTTCAGTCCGTAGAAAGCTATTTAAGAAATTTTAAAGGTATATCTATACAGATATCAGGTATGCTGGATGATTTTATGCAGGAAGAATCTGAAAAATATAATCAGATGTTTCATGATCACAGAAAAGTTATCAATATGCTCGATGAGCAGTTAAAGAATGTTTGTGGTATAACAGCCTTCAGTGATGTTCATATAACGTATTTTGATAGAATTCAGCGTGATGGAAAGAGATATCTAATAATAATGTCTTCTCCCGTTGCTCATGAAAAAATAATGGAAAATATATTTCCGGATGTAAAGACAAAAATTTTCATTTCTGCCACAATGTGGGTTTTCAGTAAGGGAAGTGACGGGTTCAATTATTCAAGGAGAATTTTGGGACTCGGAGAAGATTTCAGGGCAATAAAGCTCGGATCGTCATTTGATTACAGAAATCAGTTAAAATTTTATGTGGTTGAGGACATGATCGAATATTCGCATAATAATCTGGAATATTTAAAAGAAGGCGCGGAATTAATACAAAATATAATCAAGATAGGTAAGGGTGGTATTCTGACTTTATTCACCTCTTATAGAGATATGGAATATGTTAAAAATGTCGTTCATACTGAGAACATAAATTTGAAAGTACAGGAGAGACTCCTGAGTCAGACAAAATTAATAGAAGAGCACATCAACCAGAAAGACTCGATTCTGTTTGGAAACAGGACCTTCTGGGAAGGTATAGATCTTCCTGGAGAGCATCTGAAAATACTTGTAATATTCAAACTTCCGTTTGAAAGACCGGATGATCCTATAATAGAGTCCAGAATCAATCATTTTGGGGGAAAAAATTTTCATGAAGGGCTGTACAAATATTATTATCCCAAGATGATAACGAATTTAAGACAGGGAATAGGAAGATTAATCAGAACAAAAAGTGATAGAGGAATAGTCATAATTTTAGATAACAGAGTGGTTGATCAGAACAGAAATTATTCGAATAAAATTCTCAGATCAATGCCTCCCGGAATAGAAGCGGTAAGTATTTTGAAGAAGAATTTATTGAGGACCATGAAAACTTTGAAGAAAGAGGGCTTTATTTGATTGAAAAGTTTTTTCCGAATTATTGTGTCGGATGTGGATGTAATATTGGATATAAAGGATTTTTATGTGAGGATTGTTTGAAAAAAATGAAGGGACCGATTATCAATGGCGAAAAAATTCCTTTCATCTCGGGGGTGTCTTTTTTCTGGAGATATGAAACTCCCATGAAGGAACTTATAAAAGAATATAAGTTCAATAAGCGGTATAGAATATCAGATTTTTTTGTAAAGTGTTTGAATGAGATTTTTGATGTTTTAAAGCTTCATGAAAAAGTTGTTGTTCCTGTTCCTACTAACGTTAAAACTTATAGAGTCAGAGGAATTGATACGAATCTTTTTATTTTAAAAAAGTTAAAAAAAACCAGAGATTTTCAGCTGAGAAATGATATTATTTATAGTAGGAATAAAAGACCACAATCTACTTTGAAGGGTAAAGAGAGGGAAGAAAATATAAAGAATATTTTTTATATAAATGAAAAAAAGTTACCCGATGAAATAATATTATTCGATGACGTTATAACGACAGGGGCGACTTTGAAAGAATGTGCAAAATTATTGAGAAAAAACGGAGTCAAGGAGATATATTCGATAAGTTTAGCAAGGGTAGTGTAAAAATGGCTGGGAGAGGAGGACTCGAACCTCCACTGGCGGATCCAGAGTCCGCAGTCCTACCATTAGACGATCTCCCAAAAACGATAAAATTATAAAGCAAATCTATCAAGGTGTCAAGGGAAAGGAAGGAAATATAAATGAATATAGCAATGTTTAGTGATACATATGAACCGCAAATAAATGGAGTTGTTACGATGATAAAGATGTTGGAAAGAGAATTAACCTCTATGGGACACAACGTATATGTTGTCACAGTAGATCATCCAAAGGCGGATCCAAAGGATAATGTTTATAGAACATATTCATTGAGATTTCCTCAGGAAAAACAGCACAGAATAGGATTACCCTTCGATTATAAGGAAATAATTTCACATATGAATAAATGGAAAGTTGATATAATCCATACGCATTCCCTGGTGGTATTGGGTTATACGGGTAATATAATAGCGAAGCATTTTAAAATTCCAAATGTTACAACGTATCATACTTTAATGGTTGATTATGCGCATTACATACCGGTTATAACGGGAATAGTCAGAAAGTTTCTGAAATCTGAATCAAAGAATTTTTGTAATAGAAACAGGGCGGTAATCGCCCCGTCTATAAAGACAAAGAATATATTGAGATCTTATGGAGTAACTGTTCCGATAGAGGTAATTCCTAATGGAATTGATATAGAAAAGATTCAACATAAATTTACTGTGGAAGAAAAGAAAAATTTCAAATTGCGATTTGGAATAAAGGAAAAAGATAAAGTCTTAATTTTTGTCGGAAGACTTGGAGAAGAAAAGAGTATAGATATTTTGCTTGAGAATGTTTCTAAACTCGTTAAAAATACCGATGAAAATGTAAAATTTCTTCTCGTTGGTGATGGTCCAAGCAAAGAGAAATTGATGAAATTGACAAAAAAGTTTAAAATTGAAAACAACGTTATTTTTACCGGGTATTTGAAATGGCCTGGGGAGATTTCTCTTGCATATCAATGCAGTGATTTATTCATCATGGCATCTAAGACGGAAACTTTTGGACTTGTTGTTCTAGAAGCTATTTGTAACGGATTACCTGTAGTTTCTTTCGATGATCCATGTATTTATGGAATGGTAAAACATGGAGTGAATGGGTATTTGAATCCTGACGACAGATTACTTCATGAAGATATGAAAGAACTCATTGAAAATCCTGATAAATGTAAAAAAATGTCAGAAAATTCTCTTGAAATGTGTAAATTCTTCACCGGAGAACAGAATGCCATAAAAACTATTGATCTTTATGGGAGGGTTTTGAGGAATGAGATTTAGCCAGATTTTTACTTTCGAAAAAAGATACAATCCCTCCGACAATAATATTTAGATAATAGCTGAAGAGCCTCCAGAGGAGTAATCCTGCACCGACATCGCTTCCAAAAAATGGTGAAAAAAACAAAGCGTATCCGCCCTCGGAAGCTCCACTTGCTCCGGGTGTAGGAATCATAGCCACTATTAAATAAAGAATTGATTGTGCGGCGATCATTTCAAAAAAATTATTTTTCAATCCTAAAGATAATGCCACGAAAAAGGGAAGTGTCATCACTAAAAACATCTGTATAAATGTAGAAATAAAAGCCAGAGAGTATTTAAAAGGATTTTTTACCGCTTCCTTTAAAATAGAGTGAAATTTTTCGAGTTCACTTATTGTTTTTGTCTCAACTTTTTCTATATTTTTAACGATTTTAATTTTATGAAGAATTTTAATAAAGAATAGTATCAATTTGGATGTAACGGTTTTGTTCAGAGAAAAAAGAAAAAGAAAGAATAATACTGCACTGTTTATTAAAAACCCAAAAACAGCTAAAATGGCCAAATTTGAAACTTTATTTTTCATAAGAGGATACGCAAAAATAATCGCTACAATACCTATTATTGTAATAACTATTTGATAAGTTATAAATCTTGAAATAATGATAGCTGTGGCCTTTGAAGTTTTAATACCTTTTTTTTGCATGTATATTATTTGAACAGGTTGACCACCTGCTGCGAAGGGGGTTATAGCGGAAAAAAATGTTCCCAATACGGTAATTCTGAAAAGATAAAAAAGTGAAAGTTTTTCCTTTTGCATATTGCTGATTATCTTTAATGTTAAAGCTTCAAAAAACCATATACTTATTGATATAAGCAGACACAAAAGCAAATATTTTACTTTCGCATTTTCTAAACTTTTTATCGCTTGATCGATATCTGTCAGGCTCAAAAAAATAAGTAAAAAAACAACACTTATTAAAACCGCTATAAAAACATTTCTTATTGTTTTGTTCATTTGTTATAAACTCCCGTTAATGTTAAAAAAGGGATCTGTTTTTTCAGATCCCCATTTGGAGGCAACGAAGGGATTTGAACCCTTGAATAGAGATTTTGCAGACCTCCGCCTTAGACCCCTTGGCCACGTTGCCCTCTTTTGCTATGGTATTGTAACACGATAATATAGTATTTTTCAACCATCAATTGTTTTTAAAAAAGTCAATTCCGGCGGAAAATTTTTGATATTTTTCGGTTTCATTTTCTTCAAATGATGATTTTTCAGATAAATAATTGAAAAAGCTGACAATATCCCTGAGAGTCATGCCGTTTATCGTATTACCTTCATTATATTTTTGTTCTGTTTTAGATATTTTGCTTATTTCATTGACAATTTTTTCTCCGTTGTAAAGTTCCAAAGGATTAACTGATAAAGAACAAGCAATATCGTCAAAAATGAAGTTCCATAGATTCACAGGATCGTCCATGGAATATTTTTCCAGTAATGATTTCTCCATGTGATCGAACGTTCTGTAAAATTGCAAAGGGCCGGCCATCTTTAGCGCTTCGGATTTTTCAGAATCTGAAAGAGAATCATACATGCTCTTTATTATGTTTTTATCCTCCATTATGTAAGTGTAATCACCGGAAACATATTTATTAACGTGAAGAGTGTCTAAATAGCCTTCTATTAACATCTTCAATGAATTTTCCGGGTTGAAATCAAGTACAGAACCATAGATTACTCTCGGTGCTATGTATATGTATTCGTCAAGTTTAAACATTTGCAGGGCATTTATTACCAACCCGATACGTTCACCACCTATCTGAACGGCTATAACTTTTTTAAATCCTTTATTAACCGCCATTTTTATAGGCATATTATAGTAAACGCCTCCGTCCATGTATTTTTGTCCGTTTATTTTTTCCCTTACAAATAAAGGAAAATTTCCACTTGCAATTACAAAGTCAATTAGCTGTCCCTGGGGGATTTCATCGACATACAGCATTTTGGGTTTTAATTCCGTCACATCAAAAGTTACCAACCCCATGTTGACTGATGAATTTCTTATTTTCTCCTCTGAAAGGGCGGCGTCCAAAGTTTTTTTGAGTGGATCGGTATTGATTATTCCCTGTTCGACGATTGTTTTACCAAGATCCTCAATTTCTTTGAAAGGAAGTTTGATAATATCGGTTAAAACCTTTATCCCGCTTTGATCAAGAAGTTTTTTTACTTCCGGAGTCATAACCATAACGTCAGAATCTTTGAGATTTTTCCACAAATTAACGGCTTTTGTCAGGTCCCCCTGAGCTACGGCCGCGGAATTGATAGCGCCTACGGAAGTTCCATATACTCCGCCTAATTCGAAATCAAGATCTAAAAGAGCCTTCCATACACCTATTTCGTAAGCGCCTTTGGCACCACCACCTGAGAGAACTAATCCCCAGGTTTCCTCATTTGCGAGTGATATTACCGATAAAAAAACGAATAAAAAAATCAAAATATACTTCATCTTTTAACCCTCCCATTATCTATTGGCAAGCGAACAGATTTTTTCAAGATATTTTTTATCTATTTCATCGAATGCATTGATTGAGTGACTGTCAATATCAAGTTGTTCTAAAAAACTCCCGTCCGGAGATTTTATGGGGATGACTATCTCGGATTTAACGTTACTGCCGCACGATAAATAATTATCCTGAGTGGTCACATCACCAACTAAAAAAGTCAAATTTGTTTTTGCGGATTGTCCGCATATTCCTTTGCCATAAGGTATATTAACATGCTCCGTGGGTTCTCCAATATAATAATCGAGTGTCAGAACCCCATCGTCATTTCCCCTATAAATGCCTGTCCAGTTACAGTAGTCTATGTATCTCGATATGTTATTGACTATAGATCTGTTCATGATATCTATATCATCTGTATTCTTTATATCGTTTGAAATTTTTTCATACAAATGATCATAACGTTTTATTTTTTCTTCCGGAGGGATGTTTTTTTCTATATTATGTTTTGAAAAAATCCGGAAATCTTTCATCGCATTGACTATATCATCCGGTAAATTGTTAAATTCGTCTTTCTCATAATAAAAAAGCATATCCAGTGCCAGGACATGTCCTTTGGAAGTGGGAATAAAAAGATATTTTTTCAGTTTTAAAAAGGGCATAAAATACACTACGAAATCCTCTTTTTTCAATTGGAAATCATAATCACAGTGCCTTATGCTATAAATAATTTTATTCTTTAATTCTCTGTTTTTTTCCAGCCATTTTATATAGACTTTGTCATATCTTCTTCTTCCAATTTTTTTTAAAAGCTCTGTGGCCATATTGTTTGAAAGTGAATTCTGGCACCTGTATTCTTCTATTATTCTGGGATGTTTTTCTTCATATTCGGACCATCCCTGATCCCAATCTTCTAAAGGGTATTTTAATATGTCAAAAAAGTCGGCTGAAAAATCTCTAAAAATACTTCTCAAGTGTATTCCTCCATCAATAGTTTTTCATTTATTGAAAATACTTTATCACAAAATTCGAAGGTAGTTTGATCGTGGCTTGAAATAATAACGGGAATTCCGACCTTTTTTATATGCAGGAATAATTCTAAAATATTTTTTTTATTTGAGGGATCAACGCTACCGGTGGGCTCATCGGCTAAAATAACGGAAGGGTTACCACACAGAGCCCTTGCTATGGCGACTCTCTGTCTCTGCCCGATTGAGAGTTGATCGGGGTATCTGCTTTTGAGATCCGAAATGTTCATTTTCTCCAGAATTTCTTCTATTTTAAATCTGTTGTTTCTGACTAGATCTTCAACTATTTGAATGTTTTGAAAAACGGTGAGTTCTCGTATAAGATTATAATTTTGAAACACAAGACCAATTTTTTTTCTTGCCAGAATTTTATTTTTATAATTTTTATAAATATCAATTTCATTCAAATAAACTTTTCCCGCGTCAGGATTCAAAAGCCCTGATAGAATACCAAAAAGAGTGGTTTTTCCTGAACCGGAAGGACCCTTTATCCCTGTTATAGAAGGGGTGTTTACAGAAAAATTTAAGTCGCTCAATACTTCAGTTTTTCCATACGAAAATTTAATGTTTTCGCATTTCAATATACTATTCACTTTTCAACACATCCATCGGGTCGATCTTACCGGCTCTTCTCGCAGGAAGGACAGAAAATATCATTGAAATTCCTATTTCAATTGAGACAGTCAACAGGATATCTGATAAATGAGTTTTTACCGGAAGGTATTTTATGTAAAAAACATCTGACGGAAGGGGAATCTGAATATTTTGGATGATCGCAAGAACCAGGAATCCTATGAGCAGCCCAAAAATAATTCCGGATATGGATATCAGAAAAGATTGTATTATAAATATCAATGATGTCTGTCTGTAGGTAAATCCCAGAGAAGAAAGGATGGAAATCTCCCTTTTTCTTGTTAAAACGGAAAAAAGTGTGGAGTTCATTATTCCAAAACCTGCTATCACTAAAACAAATAGGGAAATAATAACGGCAAAAAATTCATTGACCGCAATTGCAGATGTGAATGTGGTGTTCATTTCGGTCCATGTGACGGCATTACCCTCAATATTTTTTATGTAATCATCCGCTTTTAAGGGATTTTTGAGATAAATTGCTGTCCAGTGTAAATCATCGCCTTTATTCAGTATGAAACTGGAATCGTACTGATACATTCCACTTTCAAATATACCGGAAATTTTGTAATTCTGAGTTTCCGGTTGAAGGTTATTTTTTATGGAAAATATTTGAACCGTGTCGCCCTTTTCAGCGTTTAATTCATCCGAGAGAACTTTTCCTATGGCAATTTCATCGTAGTCCTGAGGGGTTTTTCCCTCGATTATGAATTCATTGAAGTTGTCCAGTCCGGAATTATCTGAGGAAAGTTGCATAATTCCGGAGAATTCACCGTTTTTTAGAATTACCCCCTCTTTGAATGATACTGAGATAATTTTTTCTGTTTCTTTTATAGAATTGTCTGAAGATCCTTCTATCAGTATATGAGGAAAAAATGAAGTTATACTTTCAACGAAATAATCGTTGAACCCTCTTATAACACTTAGAATAACCAGCAACCCCATCGTTCCTATTAGTATTGAGATAAATGGGATTAAAAAATGTTTTTTATTTTTTTTTGTAAAAGCCAAAGAAATGGATAAAATAAAGTTTTTCTTTTTCAACTTTTTACAGTCCCCAGTAAAATAATAGCATCACAATTCACAGGATAATAGCCATTTTTAGAGATTGTATCTATTAAATTATAGTATTTCTGAAGATCTTCGAATTTGTAAATTTCACTTATATGAGGTTTATGATACGGTTGCGAGAGATAAAACAGATCTAATATTTCACTCTTTTTTTCCTCATTATTCAAGAATATATAGGTTTCTTTTGAGTCTATTTCTTCAAGAGGGTAATAATTATCTATTGTATAAATATTGGTATATTCATCATGGTTATCCCATTGACCCTGAATAATTGAAGAAAAATTACCTATCTTATAATAGTCGGGAATATTGTTGACAATGTAGATGATTGTTTTTTCCACAGGTTCTTCAGGAACTTCATCTGTCAAGTATAAAGAGCCGTCCCCTTCATCTATATAATACGGAACATTACCGAAGGAGATGGTGTTGTTTCCAATTAAATAATTTATTCCCAGTTGAAGAATTTCTTCAAAGGAGATATTCACTTCAGCATTTCCCATAAAAAAATTAACCGCCTCCAGAATTTTTTTGTAACCACCAGATATAATGCTGTTGAATAACTGATTAAGAACATCTTTTTGTCTCTGAATTCTTCCAATATCTCCGAGTCCATCCTGTCTGAATCTAACATATTTCAGCAAATCTTCCCCCTGTAAATAATTCAGACCCATGGGAAAATAAATGTGTAAGTCCTGTTGAAAATCATCATAAATCATCGGCTCATCGAGAAAAACTTTCACGGGGCCCGTTATTTCTGTTATTTTTGAAACGAGGCTGAAATCTGCAATTATATATCCTCTTATTTTTTCGTTGTAATATTTTTCAATGAAATCTATCAGAATCTCAGTTCCATAAAGATTATTTATAGAATTTATTTTATGATATTCTCCTTCATATTTTATGATCGAATCCCTAGGAATATTGTTAACCGCGATGTTTCCATCATCATCTATGCTCACTTTAAGTATAAAATCTGTCCTGCCACCGGAGGATTCCTTTCCTCCGGTATCTATTCCTAAAATGAGATACGAACCACTCACAGGTTCGCTGGAAAAATTGTTTATCACGTCATTGACGGATATATAAAAAATATAAAATAAACCTGAAATTGAAAATATTGATAATAAAACAAAAATAAAAATTAAAAGAGATTTAAAACTCTTATTCCTGTAATTCTTCTTTTGCTTTTTCAATTGAATCTTCTTGTATGAAATATACTAATTTTGGATCTCCGTTTTTTTCAGTATATATTTCGACGGGATATTCCGTCAGCCCTTCAAGCGTAATTTCGTTTATTCTGGAATTTGACATTCTGTTAATAAAGTTGGCCAGAGAACCGCCATCTACATTAGTATAATTCGACGTATTGAATGAATCGAGATAATTGTTCACTTTAAAATAATCGAAAAAACCGAATCCTCTTCCAGCCAGAGAATCGATAAATTCCGAGAATGTATCGACTTCATTTCCAAGTTTAGAAGAAAGATTTTTCAGTGTGTCTTCATCCAATTCAAGAAAATAAATATCATCCGTGTTCATATTGAACCACGAAGCTAAAGTAGCAAGAGTTTTATCCGTATTTTCAAGGGAAATAATATCATCTTCCCCATTAACAGAACCGTTTAAGGGAATAGAGATTTCGGTGATTTTGCCGTTATTTCTCGTTCTGAGCAATATGAATTCAGTTTTATCTGAATCGTTCACTTTTATCAAATAATCGACACTTTCAGCTTTCATTGCAGCGCTGTTATCGATATTTCCTTTAACGCTGAAAATCCATACCACTCCGACAATTATTACGGCCGCTACAGCCAAGATTATAATAATCCATTTTTTGCTTTTTTTTCTCACTTCGTCAGTTTTCCCATGATGATCTGCAGGTTTTAAAGGCATAACTCAGTCCTCCCAAGAATTTGAATTCCATACCTCAATAGATTCAGGTATTATCGGTCTGTTCTTTTTTAAAGCCCATTCTATTTTTGATTTTATCACTTTTAAATAAACTTTTTCCAGATTTTGAAAAGCTTCATCTCTAAAAATTGTTGCCTCTTCATGAGTTCTCCCTATTTCACAGAAATCTGAAACAACTATTATTTTTCCTGTCAAATCCAGATTTATATGACCCGAAACATGCCAATATATTGCATTATAGCAAGATGGCGAGATATCAAATTTGCTGTTCAGATACATCGCAGAGATTTTCCCATGAAGCAATATTGGACGGTTTATTTCTATTTTACTGGGATGATAGTTGTACAGTCTACAATACTCCATATATTCACAGTCTTTTAAACCCCTCATCAAGTCATGCCCATATGCCGCAATGGAAACTTCTTCAGGAGAAACATCGAACCTTTCGGCCAACTCAACGGCCAAAGATTCGACGTTTTTTATATGAATGTATCTTTTGATCGAATTAAACTTTTTTGTCAGTTCCTTTATCTGAGAAAGCACATCATTTGATTCTATATTGTATTTCAACCTTCCTACTGACTCCCTCACCTAAACCCAATGAAATGGAAAATATATTTGGATTACTCAATTCAAAGTTATTTATAATTCTACCATCAATTTCAACCTTCAGATCATATACGTTTCCAATTTGATCCTCAATAGAAACAACAGCGGATTCATCGGAAAAATTTGAAACAGAATATATATTGGTATAAACCTTATCCTGAACATAGGACTCCTTCTTTCCTTTTATTTCAAGAGAAGTTGCGATTTTTTTCAAGATAGTTTCTTTTTGTCCCTGTGGAATTGTCTGAATGTGAGTATTTCCCATTAAAAATCCGTCTTCATAAATTTCGATTGATCCTGCGGGTAAATCAAAGGGTAGTGTGCCAATTCTCAAGTCAATGTCTACTCCCTGAAAATAATCTGTTGGGGACCATCCAGGTCGGAATACATATTGTTTGGCACTGGGAATATCCTTTGAAAGGAAAGAAACTGAATTATATTTTTCTGTGAGAGGAACCTCGATTTCGTAACTCCACAGATTCGATGTCTGATAACTCTGACCCGAAGCATAACTTTCTGAATAATCCATCATAACGTTTTTTTGAAGAACCTGAAAATCATTTCCCAGATCTGCGTTGACTATTTGAATTTTTTTGTTTGAAAGATCGTAATCGGAAAATATTAAAAAAGAACCGTCCATGTGGGACGTTTTATCTTTTAAATTTATAACGTATTTTGCCGACCATCCTGTGGAGTTCAATCTGTATGAATAGATTATTTCTCTGTTCATAGGCTCAAAAAAATTAACCTTAAGTTTATCTTCTGGGAAGTAATTTGAATTTAAAAATATGATTTTTCCCTCTGTTTTAAAATGAATATTTCCTTTTGAATCCTTTAAAACAGGGCCGTCAGCATCGAGAAGAGTAAAATATTCTTCGATTCCATTTTCATATCTTACCAAGACCTGCTTTCCCTCGTATTTTTCCAGGAAAGAGGAATACGAATCGCCTTTTAAAATTGAAACAACGGTTTTTTCCGGTAAATTGCTGAAAGAGAATCCGGATAGATCAGACGAGACACCATCCGGTAATTCCAGAGCGAATTCAGATCCATTCACAATTTCAGAATTCACAAAATAACCAAAATTAGGATAGATATAAACCGTTCCTGAAATTGCCAGGGTGGAAACGATCAAAATAATCAATATAAGAATTTTTTTCATAAATAACCTCCTCACCATTTTTCTGAAATAATGTCATTTATATCAAGATTGAAAAACAAAAGCCTTTTTTCAACAGAAGAAAGTATGGAATCTATTTCTGAAGAAGAATTTGCAATGAGGGCAACAGAAATTTCCAACCAGTATTTTGAGTCTTGTTTGCCTGTTTCAACAACAGAAGCGTTGAATTTGCCCTTCAGATCGCTGAGAACTTTTCTCAGGATCATTCTTTTTTCCTTTAAAGAATTAACAGCCGTTAATTTTATCAAGTAAGTGTTTATGGCACAATGCATATGTTCTACCCCCACCTGTTCTTTTATATATGACATTTTTTTTGTATTTTCAGTTCTCAGCCTTTTTTTGGTGTGTGTGTCATGATGTTTTTTTATGAAGTGTGAAAAATTCTAAATATCTGTAAAAAATTTTGTTAGAATATTAATACATTTTATTTGGAGGGTGATTTTATGGAGAGAAAGACGATATTTTTTACATTTAAAATTCCTGAAGAAGCAGAATTTATATTAAAGGATCACCATTTAATTGTAAACGAAGAGGACCGTTTTTTGACTAAAGAGGAAATAATAGCCGGTGCTAAAAATGCAGATGCGCTTGTTTGCCTTTTATCAGATAAAATTGATTCTGAAATTATCGATAGTTTGCCAAATTTAAAGGTCATAGCCAATTATGCTGTTGGGTACAATAATATAGATCTATCAGCTGCAAAAGAGAAAAATATCTATGTTACAAACACTCCGGATGCTTTGACGGACGCTACGGCGGATATCACTATCGGTTTGCTTTTAGCGGTTTCAAGGAGAATAGTGGAGGGGGATAAATTCGTCAGAAAAGGAAAATTCGAAGGCTGGAAACCTCAATTGCTTGTAGGACGCTCAATTAAAGATAAAACCCTGGGAATAATAGGTCTTGGAAGAATAGGAAAAGCCGTTGCAAAAAGAGCTCAGGCATTTGGAATGAATGTTATATATTTTAATAGAATGCCTCTTGATAAAGAGACAGAGAAAAAGTTGAATGTGGAGTATTCGAGTTTGGAAAAGTTGCTCAAGGAATCCGATGTGATAAGTTTACACTGTCCATTGAATAAAGGTTCAGAACATTTATTGAATGAAAGAAGATTAAAAATGTTGAAAAAAAACTGTATATTGATCAATACAGCCCGGGGAGCGATCATAGAAGAAGATGCGCTGATAAGATTGTTAAAAACCGGGGCGATATTCGGAGCGGGATTCGATGTTTATGAAAATGAACCTGAAGTTCCTGAAGAATTGAAGAAATTGGAAAATGTGGTTTTGTTGCCTCATTTGGGTTCTGCCAATGATGAAACGCGAAAACAAATGTCCTTTATGGTGGGACGAAATATAAAGATTGCCCTGGAAGGCAAAAAACCACCGAATAACGTTTATTAAAGTTCTTTATATTTGTTTTTAAAATCTTCAGAAAATTCCGATGGGAATATTTCACAATCGCAATTTTCTGTAATAAAATTGATAAAGTTCATCAGGTCACTGTAGAAGATTCTTTTATTCATTATGATAAAGGAATCTTCTTTATTTTTCCATGTTCCTGAAGAAATCTCTTTGATCAGATCGAGTCTGGTATAAGGCGAAAGATCGTCCAGTTTTAAATAATCGGCAAGTTTTTCCAGTATTTCATTCAGCACATCCGAAGGAGAACTCTTTAGGGTTATTTTTTCAAAATAAGGTAGAAGTACCCTGTAATAATTGTATTCGGGAGATGCATTATCAACATATTCCAGATTTAAAATTGAAAAGGCGGTTTTTAATTTTTCTTCAGGTATGTTTAAAAGAATTTCTTTCAGATATTCATAGGGTTCATTGATAATAAAATAATCTTCTCCTGACAGATTTCCAAGAACTCTTTGAGTATCAAGATATCCCAATTTTATGTATTCATAATAACTTTCCGGATCGAAATCGAGAAAACCTCCCAATTCTTTTGAAGGAGAGACTTGTATATGATTGATATCTTTATCAAAGGATAACTTAATGTCCGTTATTATATCTCTGGGTGTTTTAAGACTTATCGTGACAGAGAGAATATTTTTTCTCCCCCTTTCTACAGCCATCGAAACGGGTACATTTGAATAAAATCCCCCATCTATATATTTTTCTTCTTCGATAACGTATCTTTGAAAACCGGGAAAATTAGAACTCGCCAGTATATAATCCTTCAATTCTCCTTCCGGAATATCTTCAATGAACAGTTCCTGTCCTTCGAAATTCGAATAATTTACCGTTACCAACCCGTAATCGATCTTTGAATTTCTTATTTTTTCTTCATTTATTGAATTATAGATCAAATCTATCATGGGTTCAATTTTTATACCGTTGTTGGTTATCAGTTCCCAGATAACTGAGAAATAATCGTTCATAGTTTCAAAGGTCATATCCGTTTTCAGGATATCTATTATTTTTGGTTCCACTTCCATGAGTCTTTTGTAATCTATGGACATCCAGAGATTTTTGGCGAATTCATAATCTCCCATAGTTATCGCCGCTCCATTTATTGCCCCTACCGATGTTCCATAGACACCTTCTATATCATAATTGTTATCGATTAAAGCTTTCCAGACTCCAAGCTGATAAACTCCCTTTGCTCCACCACCGGAAAGGACAAGGGATATATCCTTTGAAAAAAACAAAGATGAGGATAACACGATAAATAATAATATGAGTATAAAAATTTTCTTCATTCGATCACCCACTTTTTTAAGAGTATAATAATATGTTTAATTTTATCTTTAAAATAGAGGATAATAATATTAAAAGTGTGTGTGAGTAAATTTATTTTGCGTTAATTTTTGTTCATTCATCGATACAAATTTGGGATTTAAAATGCATAATTAAAACTGTATATAAGTTTTCAAACATACGAAAAATCGGGTTGCAGATGGTCACAGATAACCAATGCGAAATTTATATATGATAAAATTGAGTGAAAAATCTGTTTAGGGGTGATATTTTGAGAAATGAGTTGATAAAGTGGTATTATGAAAAAACTGCCGAAAGATTAATAAAAAATCTGAAGAAAAGAAACATTAACGGTTATTTTGTCAATTCCTCGGAAGAAGTAAATTCTCTGGTGGAAAAAATAATTCCGGAAGAATGTGTTGTCGGGTGGGGTGGCTCGTTGACCATGAATGCATGTGATACCATATCTTTTCTTAAAAAAAACGGTTATAAATGTTTAGACAGAGCGGAGGCAAAAACAACCGAAGAAAGGGAAGAAATACTGAGGAAACATTTTTCTGTTGATGCATATTTTTGTGGAATAAATGCAATCACTATGGATGGAGAAATAGTACAGCTGGATGGAAATGGTAACAGAGTGGCGGCAATGATTTTCGGTCCTAAAAAAGTTATTTTACTGGCGGGGATGAATAAGGTAGTCGAAGACTTCGATGCTGCACTTAAAAGAATAAAAAGAATTTCTCCGATGAATGCAAAGCGCTTGAAACTCGATACTCCATGCACTGAGACAGGCTATTGTGTTGATTGTAAAGTGCAAAACAGAATATGCGAATCATATGGCGTGATAACTGATTCGACCAGAAAAAAAGACAGGTTCCATGTAATTTTAATCGGGGAAGAACTCGGTTTGTGAAAACGTTTGAAATTATCATTTCCGGAAGAGTTCAAAGAGTAGGTTATAGATACTTCTGTTTTAAAGTTGCTGAGCGGCTCGGAATTAAAGGTTATGTTGAAAATTTATTGAATGGAAAGGTCAGAATAATCATTACCGGCGAAGAGGAAGAAAAAAATTTGTTTATAGAGGAATTGAAAAAAGGGCCTGTATTTGCCAGGGTTGATTATATGGATGTGGATGAAATAAAATTGAGGAAATTCTCGAGTTTTTCAATTAAGTAGAATTAGGGATTAATAATGAATATGAAATCTTTTAAACTGTTTTTTTATGTGATATAATTCAACACGACGGGGAGAGGTGTAAACCGCTCCCCTCTTGGTTCGAATATAATAATGATGCACAAGGTGGAGGAATAAAAAATGTTTAGCCATGAAACAATGAAAAAAATAACAAAACCAGTAATATGGATAATTGCGATTTTATTTATTGCCGGGGTAGTATGGTGGTCGATTGCTTCCTTTATTTTTCAGGATCAGGAAGTGAAACAAGAGGAAGAATTACAGAAATCAATTACTGAAACAGCGGCGTATTTGACAAAAGACGGGACTCCGATTGATAACCCGACATACTGGGTATACAATTCCGATTATGAAAGTGCCGTGAGAAATAATATTGCTTATTATGAAAATCAAGGAGTAACCCCAGACCCATATTTTAGTTCGTCGAATGTACCGAGTGAAATAGAAATAAGATATAACATAGTCAGTACTGATCTGAATGATAAAGTTATGCTTTATTACGCATCTGAAACTGATCTTTTGCCTGATTTAAATGCGGTGGAAACCGAAGCGGCCTCAACTTTGAATTCGTATATAGAAGGCGAGAATGGAGATTATGTCAAGCAACAAATCATTTATCTTTATGGTTCTTTAGATAATTTTAAAAATCAGATAGCTTCGAGTATAACAATGCAAAAAGTTGTGGAAAACATAGAAAACAACGTAATTAAAGATCTGGAAGAAAAAGTCGAAAATTACTACAATGGGAATTTAGACCAGCTTAAATCCAAATATGAAAAAGTAACAGCGAGCCACATTCTTGTAGATAATGAAGCTTCTGCCACTGAAATAAAAGAGAAAATTGATAACGGTGAATTGACCTTTACTGAAGCGGCAAGTGAGTTTTCTATAGATGCGGGTAGCGCCGCTGCCGGAGGAAGTGTGGGATCTTTTGGAAAAGGTCAGATGGTTGAACCCTTTGAAAATGCTGCATTCACTCAGGAAATAGGAGTTGTATCAGATCCTGTAAAAACTGATTATGGATATCATCTTATATTAGTTGAAGACAGAACAACTTTCGATTCTTTCGACGAATTTAAAAATACGGACGCTTATACGGAAATTAAAAATCAATTGATGAATGAAGAACTCGATGCCTGGTTAAAAGAATACAAGAAGACAGAAGGATTCGGATACGATTTAAACGATGTGGATTTGGTTGTTTACGATAAATACAACAAGGCTGTTGAAAGTAACGATACGGAAGAATTCAGATTGGATATTCAGGCGGAACTTTTCCCTGAGGCAACGGACTTGGTTATAAGTGACAGTTATTTGCCACCGATACTTTATACTCAATTGACAGACACATATATTAAAGGGCAGGAAAGTACCATATCTGGATATGAAGATATAAAAGATATTTATGAAACGGTTCCTTCGACAGTGATTTCTTTATCGACGGAAGAAGCGGATGAGGTATATGATTACTATACAAATTTGAACACCGAAAATACAACAGATGATCAGAAAACCGTTGATGCGAGCGTGACCGCAGATTCAACATCACAAACCGAGGAAATCCCGGAGATAATTGGAGAAATTATAAAAATAACACCTGATGCGACCCAGATAGATGGTATTAAAAAAATGATGCTGAAAGTTAAAAGATTGAGGGGATATGAGGAAGATTATGGAGAACTTTCCCCCACGATCGCGGATGAAAAACTAGAAGAATTGAATAGTGATCTGGATAAAACTAAAACTTATTTTGATTTAGTAGTAGAAAAACTCTATCAGGATATGCCCAATTCAACCGAAGTTGTCAGATACATGTACAATATAGAGCCCGATAATCCACAGGTTGTATACGATTACTATTCTGATAGCTATGACAGTATAAAAGCCATTATTTCGAATCCATCCACTTATGAGTACTATCTACAGTATTATCAACAGTATCTTGGAGCACAGGCCAGGAGTTATTTGATCGATTATCCTATCCAAAATATGGAATTGGAATTAAACAACAAGATTATCGAGCCCACGGATACTTCAACGGATTTGAAAGTAGCGGCAATATACATCATGATAGATGCTTATCAAAGTTTGTCGAATCTTCCTGTGAATCCGGAGATGCAGCAGTTATATCTTTACGGTGAGAAAAGATACCTGGAAGAACTGGAAAAGTTAATGCCCGGAGATGAAAATATTTTAGATGAGATAAATGCGGTGGATTATTTATTGACCGATCTGGCGAGTCAATTGACGGTTCAGAATGATACGAACGATGCTTCTCCGGCCGTGTCAAATGATAATACAACTCTTGATGTATCTTCAGATGGCTCGGAAACACTTGATACAGGTGATGCAACGGACAATAACTGACAGATAAAATACAAAAGGGTGGCTTTTAAGCCACCCTTTTGTTGTTTTTGGCTGGGGCGGCAGGGATCGAACCTACGAATGTCGGTACCAAAAACCGATGCCTTACCGCTTGGCCACGCCCCAACAACAGAAAGAATTTTACCATTACATTTCTTTGATGTCAATATACAAAGAGGTGATATTTGTGAGAGAAATTAAGATTATATTAAAGCAGTTTGATAAAATAATCTATAGGCCTGAAGGGGTATCGATAAATTCTATAGCGAAAGATTATAAATCATTTTTTAAATCCCCCATAATGGCAGGAAGGTCTGAAAATGAGATTCTGGAATTATGTTCGGATATATATGAGAATTGTGAGCTGGAATTCATAGATCTATCCAACATAGACGGATTGAGAATTTATACGAGAGGAATGCTCTTCGTTTTATTTATTTCGGCAAGGCAGATTTACGGTCCGGTGGATATTCTTGTACATCATTCTATTTCAACGGGATTGCTTTGTGAAATTTCCGGAAGGAAATTGAATGAAAAAGAACTTCTTGAACTTAAAGAAAGAATGAAAAGTATAGTGAAATCAGATTATCCTTTCATTAAAGGTACAATGAGAAAATTTAAAGCTATAAAAAATTTCGGAGAGGATAATCAAACAGATAAAGCAAACCTGTTTAAATACAGAAGAAAGTCAACGGTAAATGTTTATTGGTGTAATGGGTATTTGAATTATTTTTATGGTTATCTTCCCATTTCCACCGGAAGTCTTCAAAATTTTGATTTGATCCTGAGAGAAAATGGATTGTTTGTTTTGAATCTTCCTTCAATAGATAGTCCGGGAAAAACGGCAACTTTTCAGGAGCGAAAAAAGCTTGAGAAAAATTTTTTGAATTATGAAAAATGGGGAGACCTTGTAGGTGTTAACAATATAGGAGATCTGAACGATATAATTGTCAAAGGGCATAAAGCCGTTGGAGATTTGATAAGAGTAAATGAAGCGTTACATGAAAAGAGAATCGCGTCAATTGCGAACAAAATAAAAGAAAGAAAAGATATAAAGATAATTTTCATAGCGGGGCCATCGAGTTCCGGAAAGACAACTTTTGCTCAGAGATTGATAATTCAACTGAAAGTTCTTGGTATAAGACCCAAAAAAATTTCCCTGGATGATTATTTTGTAGACAGAGATAAAAATCCAAAAGACGAAAATGGTAATTATGATTTTGAAACGACAGAAGCTTTACAAATAGAACTTTTCAATGATCACATGAGAAAATTACTGATGGGAAAAGATGTTAAACTTCCAAATTTCGATTTCATTGAGGGGAAATCTTACCTGAGTTCCGAACCGACTAAGCTGGAAAAGGATCAAATGGTTGTAATAGAAGGTATTCATGCATTAAATCCTCTTTTAACCAGATCAATTGAAAGGGAAAAAATATTTAAAATTTATGCCAGTGCCTTGACTCAGATGAATATTGATAATATGAACAGAATACCCACGACAGATGTTAGACTATTAAGAAGGATAGTGCGAGATAATCAATACAGAGGTCACTCGGTATTGAAAACATTGAAAATGTGGAAAACAGTCAGAAAAGGGGAAGAAAAATATATTTTTCCGTTTCAGGAAGAAGCAGATACTATGTTCAATTCCGCATTGATATATGAACTGGCAGTTTTAAAACTTTTTGCAGAGCCCCTGTTAATTGGTATCGATAACAGTGACCCGGAATATATTGAGGCAAAAAGATTGGTAAGATTTTTGAATTATTTTCTTCCTGTTCCTTTTTTGGAAGATATACCGTTAACGTCAATAATTAGAGAATTTATAGGGGGAAGTTCTCTGAGATGAAAGGAGAAAAAATGCCTGAAGCCGAAAAAAAAGACAATAAAAAGCCTATAATCACAAGGTTAAAGAGAATTGAAGGTCAGGTTAGAGGATTGCAGAAAATGGTGGATGAAGAAAGGGAGTGCAGAGATATATTGATGCAACTATCCGCTGCATCCTCGGCTTTGAGAAAGGTCACGGAATTAATCGCAAAAAATTACGCTCAAAAGTGCATAGTTGAGTTGAGCGTTGAAGATGGAAAGGAAAGTTTTGAAAGTTTAATAGAATTGCTTTTAAAATTCGGTAAAAAATAGCATGAATTTTGTTGAAGAAAACGATGTTGTTTTGATAAAACTCAATAATGGAGAAGATTTTGTCATAAAAATTGTCAAAGATGGTTTTTTATCTGTTCCCTTTGGGACAGTTTTTTTTAACGATCTTATAGGTAAAGAATACGGAGAGGTTATAAATTTTCGTGGTAAAAACAGAAGGGGATACATACTGAAAAACTCTATAGTTGATTATATATTCAACTTAAAAAGAAAAACACAGGTGGTATATCCCAAAGATGTCGGTTATTCGATTTTGTATCTGGATTTAAAACCGAGAGATTCTGTTTTAGAGTGTGGAACGGGTAGTGGGGCCGTAACGGCTGTATTGTCCAGAGCAGTCGGTAAAGAAGGCAGGGTTATTACTTATGATATTGATCCCGAAAATTCTAAAATAGCGGAAGAGAATCTGACTTTTATACCGTTTTATAACAATGTCCTATTCAAAACGGGTAATGTAAAAGATGGTTTGAAAGAAAGGGATATGGATGCATTTTTTCTTGATGTTCCCGATCCCGAAAATTCGGTGGAAAATGCAATAAATACTTTAAAACACTCTGGTAAAATATGTATTATAGCACCGACATTCAATCAGGTTCAAAAAGTTCTTGAAAAGATGGAGAAAATGAAGAATACAATTGATATTCAGGTATGGGAAACGATGATAAGAAATTATAAAATCAATCCGGAAAGGTTGCGGCCCGAGGACAAAATGGTGGGGCATACAACGTTTATGATTTTTGGAACAAAAGTGGTTTGGAGGTGAAGGAATGAACAAAAAATTTTTTAAGGGAATTGTAGCTGTACTTATAATAGTATCGGTTGTCTTTTTTACCGGATTTCAAATGAAGACAAAGGAAGAAATGATCGATGAATACGAACCGTTATTCGAAATACTCAATTATATTCAATCAAGTTATTATGATCAGGAAAATATAGATTTTGATGAAATTCTTGACGCGACACTTGAAGGGGCCATGAAGGGTTTAGGAGATCAATTTGCATGGTATTTTGATAGTGATGAATCGATAGAAAATGAAATTGATACTAAATCTATATATGGCGGAATTGGAAGTGTTGTTACTTATAATCCCGAATATGAAAGCCTTGAAGTTGTTGCACCTATGGTGGGCAGCCCTTCGATAAAAGTGGGATTGAAAACCGGTGATATTATCACAGAAATTGACTCCATTCCGGTTTCGGAAGTTGGGTATTATGATGCGGTTAATATGTTAAGGGGAGATCCGCAAACGGAAGTTGTTCTTAAAGTATATAGAGAGGGTGTTCAAGATCCCATGATGATAACGGTTCTGAGAGAGAAAATCGAGGTAAAAACGGTAAAATATACTACATTTGAAGAGGATGATACAAAAATCGGATACATTCAAATAACTCAATTTGCCGAACCGACCGCTCAGGAATTTATGAATGCTCTTTTGGAAGAACTTGGAATGGATGGCTATATTATTGATTTAAGAAATAACCCGGGCGGATTATTGATGAGTGTTCTTAACATAGCCGATTTTATGGTTCCCGAAGGAAATACTGTAATAACCATAAGAGATAAAGATGGAAATGAAGAAACCGTAAAGTCATATGGAAGTCCTTTGAGCAGATATCTCGAAGATAAAGAGATAGTCGTTTTAGTCAATGGCGGGAGCGCTTCGGCCTCCGAAATATTATCCGGGGCCTTAAAGGATCATAAAATTGCAACGATAGTGGGAACAACAACCTTTGGAAAAGCGGCGGTTCAAACTCCGTATACATTGAGTAACGGTGGAGAAATATGGCTGCCGACCGCACATTATTTTACTCCAAACGGTTCAGATATACACATTGTCGGTATCACTCCCGATATCACCGTTGAGGCTACGGATTCAGTTGTGGGCAAAGACGAGAATATGACCGTATCTGAAGCTGATTTGAACTTTGAAAATGATTTACAGTTACAGGAGGCTATAAAAATCATAATCGACAATGTAAAGGGAGAAATATAAAAAGTTGGATTTATTTTTTGATATAATTTTTAATCCTAAAAAGGCGTTGTCAAATGCAAATGAGTTATCTTTGATAACGCTCTTTATTTTAGCGGTTGAGGGAATAATATTTATTAATGGTACTGATGTTATTTTAAATTTTTATAATTTGACATTATCGCAAGTAAGAATTCCGATAATTACGGCTATGATCGCTATTTTTTATCCTCTCGGGATGGCCGCTGTTAATTTTTTACTTTATTCGGGGGATAGGAAATATATTCATGGGATGATACTGACATTTTTCCCTTATATATTCTTTCCACTTTTCTCTTTTATGGGAAACTGGGTATATTTTGTTTTTATAGCAACAGCAATTTGGTCAACATCGTTAGAAATAATATTGAATGCGGGATATATAAATAAGAATATAAAGTTTCAAATGATTTTTGCCGTACTTTTGAAGATACTTAGGGTGATTTTCTTTTTAATCCTGATTTATATTTGGTGATTTATGGAAAAATTATCAGAAATTGTTTATCGTTATAGGTATCCACTAATAGTTTTCTTTGTTTTTTTAGGGATTTTAGGATTCTATTTATCTACAAATTTGAGTGTGGATTCAAATTTTCTGGAAGTTTTACCTTCCGATGATCCTGTAGTTGAAGAGTACCTTAAATTCAGTTCCGGGGAGGAAAGCGAATACAGTTATATTGTATTGAAGAGTTACGAAAAGACCCCCGAAGACAGAGAAAAGCTTTTAGATGCCGCGAAGACCATTTTTGAAAATCGAAACGAAAACAAATACATTACAGGTTTTTCAAAATTTGATTATTTAACGGATCTTGGTCCATTAGGTTTGATAATGGTTGATTCTAGCGATTTGAATGATCTGAGTATGAATAAGATGGAGCTGGAGAGCAATTATATGACATTGACGAATTATGATTTTAATGCCATAAGATATATCGTCAGTGATTTTTCCAGGCTCGAAAATTTTGAAGACATTTTTACCAAAGAAGAAAATATAGACAGCTATAAAAATTATATTCAGATGCCCGATGAAACATCAGATGACATGCCTTTGATCTTGGTAATGGGGTTCAGTTTAACGGGGAAAAACACGGATATAGGATATACAGATGTGGCCATTCCTGCGATAAGGCAATGGTTGAATTCGTTGCTTAATGGTACCGGGATAGAGTATGGATTGGTGGGAGATCACGTTGCTTCTAACGAATCTCATATGCAGGCTAATAAAGATTTTCTTCTCACAACGCTCATATCTCTGTTGGGAATAGCAGCGATAGTGTTTTTAGCTTACTCCAGCTTTAAGATCACTCTTTATCTTTTTTTAAGTCTTTCGATTTCGATGTTTATCACCCTTGGAATTTCTTATTTGATCTTCGGTTCCCTTAACATAGTGACCACTTTTTTAAACGCTATTACACTCGGACTTGGCATAGATTATGGAATTCATATAATGACGAGGATGATGGATGAAGCAAAGAACACGGAAGACGAAAAGAAAATAATTTTCAGAACATATAAGAAAGTAACAAAGCCTTTGATTGTGAGTATGTCAACCACAGTGATTGTGTTCATTATACTTTTGATAGTAAAATCCCCCGCTTTGAAAGAAATGGGTATTTTGACATCCATAGGCATAAGTGTGTTTTTTTCCGTAATGTATCTTTTTTTACCTGCGGTATCTATAAAAACAATTTCAAAACAAGGCGGAAAGGCCAGAATTCATAAATTGGACAGTGGCATATACATGGTGGCCAAAGGATTAAAAAAGATAGGAATAATATCGGGAACCATTATTTTAAGCGGTTTGTTATTTCTCAGTTTTTTTGGATTTTTAAATATTTCTGATTTTTCTTACACTCCTCCGGGCCTGATATCAGAGGATTCAGAAATCATAAAAACGGCAAGGCTCATCGAAAAGGCCTTTAATGGAAATATAACGGATGTTGTGAAATATCTTGCGAGTGATTACGATGAACTTTTGGAGATGACCGATTATTTGAAAAATAATAAAAATATTAAAAAAATCCAATCGGCCCTGAACTTTGTAGAAGACGGTGAAGAGGGATTTGTTAAGAATTTTAGAGAAGTAATCAACAGCGTTGAAAAGGTAAAGGGATCGATTCTTCTTGAAGGCATTTTAAAGAAAGAAGAATATTATGATTTTATAATTGAAATGTTGGATGAAGCTGAAAATATAAAAGATACCGAATCTCTTATAAATCTTATTTTATCAAGGCTTCCAAGTAGCATAAAAGATAGTTTGTATTACACCGATGAAAATGGAAAATCTTACTATGTTATATCTGTAGAACCTACTTCAGATTTATTTTCAAATAATTTTAATAAAATATTTTTTGAAAGCACAGAAGATCTTTATGGGAAGGCCATAGGCTATCCAAAAATATTTTATTATTTAATGAATATGATCAGAAAACAAGCTTTACCTATATCTGTAATAGCCTTGATAACAATATTTTTCATAGTCTGGCTTGAGAGAAAAGCAATTTTTGACAGTCTGAAAGTTTTAGTGATGATGATCTTAATATTGATCTCTATGTTTGGTTTTATGTATCTCACAGGAATAGATGTCACATTTATTACCGTATTGACGGCACCACTGATCATAGGAATAGGTGTGGATGGAATAATACATATGGTACACGCTTCTTCAAAAGGAAACACTCTGGAATTATCGAAGACTATCAAATCGGTTACAATGTCATCCCTCACTTCCATCGTTGCGTTTATAAGTTTTGGATTTGCAGAGGGAAAGCTACTGAAGAGTTTTGGCCTGAGCTTAGCTTTTGGGGTATTTCTAGCCTGGATTGTTGCAATATTTATAGTTCCCGTGTTACCATGGAGAAAAGAAAAATAGGAGGAAAAAAATGACTTTGCATTTTTTGTTGGGATATCTTGTGAGTGATCACACGTTTGTGAACAATTATAAATTAGATAAAATGAAAAAGAACAGAATGTTGTTCCATTTTGTATGGGTTTTTATATTTTATCTCGCATTTACCTTTGATGTGGTTTTTAAAAGCGGATTGGGAATCTTTCTTTTCGTGCTCGCGATAGGATTCAATATTGCGATTGATTTATTGAGGAAAAGATATAAAAATCCGATTCTGGAAATTTCTGCTCTGGCTTTTTACATAGTTTTATCACTCGTTTCAACCAGTATGTTTCTGACTTCTTTTATTTCGCCTGAATTTTCATGGTACTTGGTTGGAATGATACTTGCCACTGTGGGAGTTACTTATTTTATCAGAAGATTTAAAATAATAGATCCCGTTAAAAGTGATTCGGTAGGTATTTCTGAAAGATTGGCATTATTCATTTTTGTTTTTGCTCAGAAGATCGAATTTGTAATTATAACCGTTGTAGTTGCACTTCTTTACAGGTTGATTTTCTCTTTGATTTTCTCCGGAAAAAGTAAAAAAGAGTGGGTTGCCGATAATAAAAAAGAGTGGGTTATCAGCCCTGTCGCAGGCTTGATAGTTTCTTATATATGGTTCTTTATAATGAGGATGATATTTTAACTTGACCTATGCGATAGGTGATATTCATGGATGTCTGGAAGAATTAATCATATTAATTCAGAAGCTTCGGTTGGAAAAAAAAGATGAATTGATATTTATAGGTGATTATATAGATAGAGGACCCGATCCAAAGGGAGTTGTCGATTTTCTTATAAAAATCAGAAGTTATTATAAATGTATTTTTATTCGTGGAAATCACGAGCAGATGCTTCTTGATTATATAATGAATGACTATAAAGGTTCTGATTGGCTTTTAAACGGTTATGAGTCCACGATGGAGAGTTATGGAAACGCGATTGAGAATGTTCCGGCCGGTCATATTGATTTCTTTAATGAAACTAAAATGTATTATAAAAAAAATGATTTTGTTTTTGTTCATGCGGGAGTCAGACCTAATATACGTTTGGAAAAACAAAAAATGGAAGATCTGTTATGGATAAGATCAGAATTTTTGAATTCCGAAAATCCTCTTTTCAACAAAAAGGTTGTTTTTGGACATACTCCTTTTTTAAATCCATTTATGACTGAATATAAAATAGGAATAGACACCGGCTGTGTTTTCAGGGGAAAATTGACTGCATTTAGGACGGATGATTATGAAATATTTCAATCATAAAAAAAGGGGCCTTAAAGGCCCCTTTTCTATCATGGATAAATTCCTCTCAATTTTGTAGCGGTTGCAACCTTTTCAATCGCATCCACATAAGCTGCAGTTCTCATATCTGTCTCATATTTACTCTTGGTTTTAGCAACGGAAGAAAAAGCATCTTTCATTATTCTGTGAAGAGCGGTTCTGACATCTTCAAGTCTCCAGAAATAATGCTGTAAACCCTGAACCCATTCAAAATAGGAAACCGTTACTCCGCCGGCATTTGCCAGAAAATCAGGAACCAGGAAGCAAGATTTTCCAAGGAGAATTTCTTCGGCTTCTGGAGTTACAGGTCCGTTTGCACCTTCAACGATGATCTTTGCCTTAACATCATTTGCGTTTTCTACAGTGATTGCGTTTTCTAATGCTGCCGGTATAAGAATATCAACATCCAGGGAGAGAAGATCTTCATTGGATATCTTTTCTGCTTTTGGATAACCTTCAATTAATCCCTTGTTTCCATCTTTGTATTTAATAACGTCGTCTATACAGAGCCCTTCAGGGTTATATATTGCACCTGAAACATCGCTTACAGCGATTATTTTTCCGCCAACTTCATCATTTATTATTTTGGCAGCGTACGAACCAACATTACCAAATCCCTGAACGGCATAAGTAGCTTTGGAAGGATCCATTCCAATATAGTTGGCTGCTTCTTCAGCAACTACTCTGACACCTCTTCCTGTTGCCTCTGGTCTTCCCAGGGAACCTCCGATTTCCAAAGGTTTACCGGTAACGATACCCAATACGGAATGACCCATATTCATTGAATATGTATCCATAAACCAGGCCATTATTTGGGCATTTGTGTTAACATCAGGCGCGGGAATATCTTTATCTTCTCCGATAATTATCTGAATCTCGGAAAAAAATCTTCTGGATAATCTTTCGAGTTCTCCCATGGAAAGTTTAGAAGGATCAACAGTCACTCCTCCTTTACCTCCACCATATGGAATACCTACAACGGCACATTTCCAGGTCATCCAAAAAGCAAGAGCCTTCACTTCATCGAGAGTAACATTCTGGTGATATCTTATACCACCCTTTGCAGGCCCTCTTGCAAAACTATGCTGTACTCTATATCCTGTAAACACTTCTGTCGAGCCATCATCCATTCTTACAGGAAAATTAACGGTTAATTCTCTCTGAGGATGGGAAAGAATTTTTCTCAAACCTGTATCAAGATTCATAACACCGGCAGCTTTATTAAACTGTTTTAGTGCATTTTCAAAAAGATTAATAGCCAATACGAACCCTCCTTAGGTATATTTCTTTAAGCTACACATTGATTTTAAAACATAGTGAAATATAGTACAAGTACATTTATTTGCTTTTATAATCATTAAGATGCCAAATTAAGTCTTTAAAACTGATTAGATATATTAAAGTCTTTTTTTTGAGGAAAATAAAAAAAGGATGGGTTCTTTCCCATCCTCTGGTATCCCCAGAAGGAATCGAACCTTCATCTGCGGATTAGGAATCCGCTGTTCTATCCGTTGAACTATGGGGACAAAAAACTAGAAAATTATATCATCATAATATGATAAAATCAAGTATAAATGTTAATTCCAGAACTGTTATGTGCACATAAACGATTATGAAAAAAATATATATTTTATCAACATTTTTAATGATTTTCTTGTTGTTAACCGGATGTATTCAAAAAAATTATGATTTAAACACGGGCTATAGGTATTTAAAAGAGGGAAAATTGGATTTATCCGGAAAAATATTTGAATTTATTATTAATAATTCAAGTAATACGATGGATGTATCTCTATCTCACAGAGGATTAGGGTGGGTTCATTTTTTACAGAATAATTTCGCCACATCGTTGATGCATTTCAGAAATTGTGATGATTCTTCCGAGACATACATAGGAATAATTCTCAACTATATCAGGATAGATAATACCGAAGAAGCGATAAATATGTCAAGGGAAATCGAAATGGAAGTTTTTCCGATAGAATACTTACCTGATCCTTTAACAAAAGAAGAGTTTTGTAAGTTAATATCGGTTCTTTGTATATATGAAAACAAGATGGATGCTTTCTACTATTTTATAGAATATATAAGTGATACAGAATTTCTGCTGGAACTTACTGATTTTTTGAGGTGAAGGTAAAAATTATTTTGAAAATATATTTTATTATGAATTCATTCAAAGTACAGACGATGTAAAATCATAATTTTCGATAACGGGGGGATGATTAATCAGAATTTCCTCTTTATAAAGGATAAGGATATTTGATAAGTGAAAAAGCTCTTTTTTTGTATTTTTATATTTTTAATCAGTATAAAAATTTATTCCGTTCCATCCTATGAAGGGTCATCGGAGTTTGTACAACCAGATGGGACGAAAATTTTTTTAACACAGACGGGCGACGAATTCAACCATATGGTTTTTTATAATGATTATCCGGTATATTTGAATAATGATACCGGATATTGGGAGTACTACAATTTTTTGGATGAAGTTCTTGTTGAATCTGGAAAGAGAACCGGGATCGATGAATTTAATGGGAAAGGGAAATATGAATATCATTTTTATGATTCGATACAAAGAGAAAAAAGCACGAAAGGGAACTTTCTGGGCAGGTTTTATTATCCGGTTATTCTGATAAATTTTAAAGAAACAGAATCTACTTTTGATCCCGAAGAAATAAATGAAAACCTTATCAGTGCGGTTGATTATTTTTATGAAAATTCTTATGGTAAGTTTGAAATAATTTTTCATATTTATGGTTGGTACAATTCGAATTTTGATAAATATCAGGCAAAAAATGATATTTCAGATTTCATCAGAAATGTTTTAATACAGAATGACGGTGAAATTTCCTATGATATGTATGATAATGATGGAGATTCGAAGGTCGATAACGTAATCGTTATTCATCAGGGGCAGGGACAGGAATATTCAAAAAATCCGGAAGATATATGGTCTCATAGTTCTTACTTTCAGACGTTTATTTCGGACGAGGGGATTTCGCTTGATAAATATACAATTCAACCCGAGATCATGGTAGTTAATGAATCCATAAAAATGGCTTCAATAGGTGTTCTAACACATGAAATGGGACATGTAATAGGACTTCCGGATCTCTATGATATCGATTATTCGTCATCCGGAATAGGAAAGTGGGGAAATATGGCTTTTGGATGCTGGAATGGTACGGAAATACCAGGAGATTCTCCTGCACACTTCTCTTCATGGAGCAAAGAAAGATTGAAATGGGTGGATCCAATTATCATAAATGATTCTGATCCATCTATAAGACTCACCCTTCCCGAGTATGAAATTGATGGAGTTGTTTATAAGTATTTGAATGATAAAAACGTTGATGAATATTTTTTGATGGAAAACAGGCAGTTGAGGGGCTTTGATAAGGCTTTGCCGGGAAGTGGAATGATTGTATACCATATAGATAACGATGGAAATCAAATGGATGAATTTCACAGAACTGTTGATGTGGAAGAGGCGGATGGTGATAATGCACTCGATACTGATGAAGGAGACAGGGGTTCGCCGGGAGATCCTTTCCCTGGAATTACAGATAACAAAGAATTTTTAACCTGGACAACACCGGATTCAAATTTTTATGATGACACACAGGGACCACAATTATCCGGGATAAATGTAATTGAAAATGTAGTGAATTTTTTTACTGAAGAAAAATCTGTTATGGAGGTTTCAACCAATTACTTACAATATGGCAAAGAACAGAGTTTTAGTATTGTAATGTATAAAAATATCGAGAGAGCCGAGATAGTTCTTCCAAAAAGTGTGGAATATAGTACCGAAATTATTGAAAATGAAATCATAATAGTTTTCGAAAAAATTCCCGGTTACACTTTTACACTGGCCGCAACCATTCATTTGAAAACTGGTGAAAAAGTTTATATACAGAAAAAAATTTATCCCTTTTCTTATATTAAAATATTGGATGGAGTGAGTGAAAATTACCTGATTCTTTTGAAAGAATATGGTTGGAATGAGAAACCCGGAGAAAAATGGAACGAAAAAAACGGATATTTCAGTATCTGGTCGACGATTCCGGCAGATTTTTTCAACAGAGAATTGTATTGAGGAGAAAAAAATGAGTGAAAATATACTTGAACTTGAAGGAATAACTAAAAGATTTGACAACAGATATATTTTAAAAGATATGAATTTAGAAATAAAGAAGGGAGAGATTCTAGGAGTGGCCGGAAGAAAAAAATCCGGAAAAAGCACTCTTTTAAGTATAATAGGCGGTTTATATGATTATGACGAGGGGAAAATAAAATTAAATGGGGAACCACTCGACCATGTAAAAAATATTCAATTGGAAAGGAAAGGAATAAACATATTAAAAGATAACCTTGGATTGATAGGATCTTTGACAGTATTTGAAAACATTTTTTTTGGAAGGGAAAAAACCAGAGCGGGTTTTCTGAATAGAAAATCTATGGTTGATGAAGCCGTGAAAATATTGAAGGAATTGAATTCAAATATCGATCCGAAAATATTTGCAAGAGATTTGAATCCCGAGGACAGATTTGTCGTTGCCCTGGCCAGAGAACTGTCAAAAAATCCTGAGGTATTCGTGGTCGATTGTCCTCAGATTTTTGATTTTGCAAATGAAGATTCAATATATCTGAAAATTTTGAAAAGAATGAATAAATTAGGGTGTTCAATAATTATTTCTATGAACGACATAGATAAAACTGTGAATCTGTGTGACAGAGTAGTTATTATTAAGGATAAAAAGATACAGCAAGTTGATAAAAAAGAAACGAACAGCATTGTAGAGCAAATAATAGAAAACGATGAGAGATTTGAAAACAGAAAAAAAGTCAGGGAAAATCAGGAAATTTTCTCAGTGGATATCACTTCAGGAAATTTAAAGGGAGTATCATTGAAATTTTTTAACAGTGAAATAGTGGGTTTTTATTCCTTATCTCTTATGGGGGAAGAGGAATTTAAGAACTTGCTTTATGAAAAAAGAAGCAAAGATGAGGTTTTAAATTATCTGAATAAAGATTTGAAGCTGAAAAGATCTAATGCAAAAAAGAGAAACACTATATTGCCGGAGAATTGGGTGAGATCATCGTTTAACAGAAGTAAATCGGAATATCCTGAAGAAGATTACAAAAAGCCTGCTCCTTCAAGATTGGCATTACTTGAGTTAGAAAAAAAAGATGCGAAGAAGCTCAAGGGAAAATTCTTTCTCTCCGAGATAAAAAATTTATTTGATATGGAATCGCAATTACTGAGTTTTGAAGGGAATTATGAAAGTTTGGGTGACTGGTTGAATAAAAGAAGTAAATTATTG
>JASGMR010000010.1 GCA_030156385.1 Kosmotogales bacterium | reverse complement strand
ATCTCCTTTAAAGACCCTGTAAGTGATGAAAAATTAATATTCGAATCTCCTCTTCCTGAAGATTTGGAAAAAATATTGAACAAACTAGATGAAAATTAAATTTTTTCTATTATTTGTATTTTTTTCATTATTCACAATATTATGTATTTCAAAACCAATAGAATTTTCGGAAAAAATAGATGAATCAACGCTTGATAAATTTCAAAGTATAGAAAGTGAATTAATAAATCTTTTCGGAAACGAATACCAGTACTACTTAACATCGGATGGCACACGTTCTTTTTCTTCGCTTGATGTCAATGGAAACTATTCCATAAATCTCGTTGACGAAGACGAAAGTATTTTTAGACATGAATTATTTCACATTTATTTTTTCAACTATCTGAAAGGGAAAAAAATCGAGCTTGATTCACTTCCAACCTGGTTTCATGAGTTGACCGCAGTATGGTTTCAGAAATTACATGATTTAGAGGAAAGTTATCCTGACCTCAGAGATTATTATTATGATTTCTTCAAATATAAAAATAACTATCCTCCACTGATTGAAGACGGATTATTTTACAGAAGTCTTTACAATTTTTCTTTTTTTTTATCGAAAAAAATTTCTTTAAAAGATTTTTTAACAATAACTACCGATTCATTCGCTCGTGATGACTCAATTTATACAGCTTTTTATACGACCTTTAATGATAGATTTATTATTTTCAAATGGAATATTTATAGATTCACGAGAAGTATTTTTTTCTGGATTTTTGTTATTATAATAGTAGTGTTGATTTTTTGGAGGATTTTAATAAGTGCCAACTATAAATCGAGGAAAAAATAGAAAAAAATTATCGAAAAAAAGAAGTGTGAATTTTAAAAATCTGAATTTTTCTTTCAAAAATCCTCTCCACAGATTTTTTTTTGTTTTATTTATTATCAGTGGAATAGTTCTTTCTGTACTGTTCATTCCATGGTCAATAAACCACGATAATATTTATAACAAAGCAATAATTATTTTGGATAGACCACTTGAAAATATAGATTCATTTTTGATAAAAAAAAATGATTATTATTCTAAAACTTCCGAAAAGTACATTCCTATAATCAATCTAACTGAAAACTGGTCAGACTTTGAAGAGATAATACAAAACAATTACACTGTTATTTTAACAGGTGTCGCTCCCTTTTTCCCTGAAGAATTGGCTAATCTTCTCGATAAATATCAAATTTATACAGGATTTCTGGAATTCGATGAAGATGGTGAATATGTTAAAGATGTACTTTCATTGAGAAATAACCCTTCGTTGATATTCAGAGTACATACGATCAAGAAAAAAGAATATCCTAGTTATGATATTGAAAAAGCAAAAATAAGATTTTTAAGGTCCATCAGAGAAAGAAGCATAGATGCAATATACATACAGGATACACTCTCGGAGAATATCGATTACTCCGAATTAGTTAACGAAACAGTAAATTTACTCGAAGAAAATAAATACCTCTCTTCCGAACTCAGATCCCCATCCACTAAAAATATTCTGGTGGAGATACTGGGAAAAATAGCCGGAATTATGATTTTATCGAGTATTAATCCTCTTTTAGGAATCATTTATATTATAATTTCCCTCATTTCAAATACTGTATCATTGACTCTACTTGCCATTTTAGGACAATATGCGATATGGAAAAACCTTATAAAAGAAAGAAAAACAGATCAGTACAAAAGTGTGTTCACAACCTTTCTTTTTTCTCTTTTACTTGGATTATCAATCAATTCCCAGATTTCCGGACCTGGATATGAGAATGGAATATATTTGTTCAGGGGAGTTAAATTATCTCTGATAATACTGCCTCTCTATGTATTCATATACTACGCATATCAAAACAGAAAAGAAAAATTCAAATTCTTTGACATCATAATCATAATAGCGGCTGTTTTAGGAGGCATTTATTACCTGTTGAGAAGTGGTAATTATTCATTCGTTTTAGACCTCGAAAGAAATTTAAGGGATTTATTAGATACTACTCTTCTTGTAAGACCAAGATTCAAAGATATCATCAGTTATCCTTTTCTTTTATTATTTATCAGAAATAAATTCAAAGTTAAGGGAAAACTGGGAACAATCGTACCCACTTTGGGAAGTATAGCTATTGCTTCAAATGTAAACACATTCTGCCATTCCACTTCTCCATTATGGACCGAACTGCTGAGGTCTTTCTATGGATTTATTTTTGGATTTTCAATTGGAATTGGTATAATTTCCTTGATAAATTATTTTGAAAGGGCAGGAACAAAAAAAGAAATTAAAAAGTCTGAATCAAGTGTAGAATAATTTAATAAATAATCTATAAGGAGGTATATTATGAAAAAGATTTTTATTGTTTCATTGTTCGTTTTCTTATCGTTGAGCTTTGTTCTGGGGGTATCCCCAAATATCGATAAAATCATAATTGTTCCGGTGCCAACATCTGATCTAACTGTCGATATTGAAATGAACAAACCAACCGGTTCAACGTATTCTTCGGGTGAAAACATTGAGATATATTTTAAAACAAATAAAAATGCCTACGTCGCTATTTATGATATTTTACCCGATGGTCAGGTACAGTTGCTTTTCCCGAATGCATATGACTCAAATAATTTCGCCTTAGCCAACACAAGAATAAAAGTTCCGACAAATAATCAATATAATCTGATGGTGGGACCTTCTGATAGTGGAAAAGAAATTCTTCAAATAATAGCATCCACGACTCCTTTGGGATTTTTATCAGATCTGACAACTCAGTTCAATTCGTCCCCCTTCCCGTCTCCCGATCAAAGCGCGGAAAACTTTGTTCAGAATATTGTCATACCTTCTTTACAGGGGAAAAATTACGCGGTTAACTCCATTTTCTTTTTTGCCAACACTTATCCCAAGACCGGTAAAATATCCGTTTCTTCAAATCCAAGCGGCGCATCGATCTACGTAGATGGAATATACGTTGGAAATGCCCCGGTAACAACTTCAATAGACACGGGCAATCATTACGTAGTGGGATATTTAAACGGACAGTCGAAATCTCAGATGATTAATGTGAATTCCGGTCAAACCGCCAACGTATTTTTACAGTTTTCACAACAAACGGCCACGCTGAATGTGAACTCCAATCCTTCCGGAGCGGACGTTTATATTGATAATCAATATAAGGGGCAATCTCCGGTTTCGATATCACTCAACCCAGGAACATATACTTTAAAATTGCAAAAAGCCGGATATGAAACTTATAACGAACAATTCAATCTCAGTACAACTCTGACAAAAAATATAAACCTCACACCTACGGTTAAAAACTATGATATTTCTTTTAGTTCTAATCCATCCGGAGCAAAAATATACATCAATAATCAATATAAAGGGACAACACCAAAATCATTGACATTAGAAGAGGGAAATTATACCGCAAGATTGAGTATGAACGGTTATGAAGACTATACAGAAACTATTAATTTAGACAGAAATATTTCAAGAAACATCACTTTAACCCCGATTCAGCAAAATTACAATTTGAGTGTCAGTTCAAATCCATCCGGGGCAAGTATATATTTAAACAATTCATATTACGGGCAAACGCCTATGACTGTTTCTCTAATTGAGGGAAATTACAATTTACAATTACAGATGAACGGTTACGACAATTATACTGAAACGATCAATCTAAACAGAAATATTTCGAGAAACATCACTTTAACCCCGATTCAACAAAATTACAATTTGAGCATAAGCTCCAATCCTTCAAATGCAAGTGTTTATATCAATAACAGTTATTATGGGAAAACTCCAATGAATATTACTCTCATGGAAAATAATTACAGTCTTGAAATTGAAAAAAGTGGATATGTTAATTACACTGAAACGATCAATTTAAACAGAGATATTTCGAGAAACATCACTTTGACTCCTGAAACGAAAAATTACAATTTGAACTTGAAATCAAATCCAAACGGAGCTTCTGTTTATCTTAACAACACTTATTATGGAGTTACTCCTATTAACTTAAATCTCCAGGAAGGCAATTATGATTTACTTCTTCAATTAAATGGATACGAAGATTATTCAACAACCATAAATTTAAACAGAAACATAACGAAAACCTTCACACTGAATGAAATAACTGCAGAGATAAACATCAGTGTGGACCCTACGGGAGTTAAATTATACGTCAATGGAAAAAGCTATGGAACTGTCTATTCCTCGGGTAAAACAGTTGAAATTGGTGTTGGTTATAATGAAATAACATTGATAAAAGAGGGATACAGAACTATTGTTGATTACAAATACTTTAATTTCGGAAGTACAAATCTGAATTATTCCATGACTCCGTTGAATTAATCGATTTAAAATTCTAAAAACCGGGATTTCCCGGTTTTTTTATTATTAGCTTTTAATGGAGGTGTTCAAATGAAATACAATAAAATCGGAAAATGGGGAATAGAAATAAGCGAACTGTCTCTGGGATCCTGGTTAACCCTTGGTAATCAAATTTCTTATGATGAAACTAAAGATATATTTGTAGAAGCATTCAGAAATGGTATAAATTTCTTCGATACTGCAGAAGTTTATGCTCATGGAATCGCAGAATCCATACTTGGAGAAGTTCTTAAAAGTTTTAGAAGAGATGACATTGTTGTTTCAACAAAGATCTTTTGGGGCGGCAACGGTCCAAACAAAAAAGGGTTATCAAAAAAAAGGATATTCGAAGGAACGCTGGCTTCACTAAAAAGACTACAATTGAATTATGTAGATATAATGTATTGTCACAGACCCGATCCTGATACGCCTCTGGAAGAAACTTTATACGCTATAGACTATCTATTGAAAAACGGCTATATCCTTTACTGGGGAACTTCTCAGTGGGAAAAAGAAAGAATAGAAAGGGCAAATATATTATGTAAAGAAATGAATATCATGCCACCCATAGTAGAACAACCAATTTATAATATGTTTTCGAGAGAAAAAGTGGAAAATGAGTTTAAACCTTTATATACTGAATATGGTATGGGGACAACTATCTTCAGTCCTTTATCTTCAGGGTTATTAACGGGAAAATACCAAAAAGAAATTCCGGAAAACAGCAGATTGCACAAATTTAAATTCATCAAAGATTCTTTAGAAAAAAACGGTTTGTTCGATAAAATTATTTTTGAGAAAATCGATAAATTAATTAAATTATCCAAAGAATTGGGAACTACTATAAATAGATTGGCTATCGCCTGGATACTGAAAAATGAAAATGTCAGCAGTGTTATTCTTGGAGTAAGTAAAATACAACAATTAAGGGACAATCTGGAAGCAATTTCTGTTAAGGATAAACTCGACAGTTCCGTTATGGAAGAAATTGAAAAAATACTTGTATCATAATGATCATTATAACCGGCGAAAAGGGAATTGGAAAATCTACAATACTTTCAGGAATCAACAAAGGTATAGATGCATTAAGCATCTATACCTTTTTTAAAAATGACGACCTGTTTATAAAAATTTTGAACAAATCCTTGAAAATAGCAAAAAGATACTATAAATATAAATGCCTAGTCCCAATTAAAGTCAATATGGATTCGACTGCAAATATAATCGAAAATATTTCTGTTTTAAATTACAAATATATTTTTTTTGACGAAATTGGTTTTATTGAAGAGTGTTCTTTAAAATTTAAAAAAACTATTTTTTATTTAATGAATAAGAAAAATGATTCTGTTTTTGTACTGAAAATGGATGATTCTCCATTTATCAAAAAAATTGAAAGGAATTTCAGACAGGATATTATCCATATTTCTGAAAAAAACAGAAATTTCATTTTCTCTGAGTTAAAAAAATTGTTTAAGGATCCTCATTCGTTATAGATTCTAAAAAAATACATATTCCAACCAACAACAATTAAATCAGAAAATTTTTTTTAATTTGATGTATTTTTTCTAATATTCCACTTAAAAAGAAAGTGTATATTAAATTGATATTTCACTTAAGGAGGAAATTAGATGAAAAACATTTTTGTTATTTTAATGGTATTTTTTTTGATCTCAATCACATCCAATGCTTTTGCAAATTCTACTCAAACCTGTACAGTATGTTTTACCGAAGATGCGTCTTCAAACTGGAATTTTGAAATTGACAGAGATAAAGGAATAATAAATTTTTCTAACACAGAATATCCACTTTATCAATTTGAAATTGATTACGATGGAACAGAAGATGATAAACATTATGTCGGTATTACCCCGATAATAGATGGAAATCGCTTTGAAACCAACTTCTTCTATAATAAGGCACCTTTGTTGTATCCCGTACTTGATCCAACACAACACGATATCTCATATGTTGAAGTGAAAAGTGAATTAACAAATGATGTAGAAAACAACGGCGACTATTTTAAAGTACTATTTTCAAGCGAAGATACATACAGACTTTTACGTCCTGTTTCCGGACAAAATGACAACTTATTTATGGAAGCGGCATTCTTGTTTACTGAGAAGGGACTTTATATATTTCTAAACGGACTATATTACATTTTACCGAGTATGGAGGACACTGATATTTCATTTAAAACTAACGGAGAATGGATTGAAAAAAATATAAATGCAGAAACTGAAGCGAGCCTTGAATATTATGATTTTGTCACTGAAATAAAGGTTGATGAAAAGAGATTCGAAGAATACGGAAAATACGATATTTCAACATTTATAAACAGATTACAGATTCAGGTACATAATAATTCAGGTACAGATGGTTTTGAATTTGACTTAGATCACTCTTTCAAAGATAGAGGACAAAAAGAAATCTTCTCCAAAATTTTCTTCCCATTTTCAAATGAAGAATGACAATGAAAAACCCGGATTCTCTCCGGGTTTTTTAGCCATTTTTATACATGTCTATAAACTCATTTAAAACCTTCACAATGTGAGAAATATCCTTTTCTTTAACCCAATGATTTGTGACAAATCTCAATTCATCGTTTTCCGGATCATTTATTTTTATTTCTCTTTTATAGAAAAATTCCTTTATGTATTTTGTATCGACTCCCTTCAATTTGAAGAAAATCATATTAATTTGAACCTTCTCTGGATCCAATTCAATTTGTGGAATTTTTACCATTTCTATAGCCAGTTTTTTCGCGTTTTCATGGTCATTCTTCAACGGTTCTATCATTTCCTCAAGTGCTATCAGTCCTGCAGCTCCCAAAAATCCCGCTTGCCTCAATCCGCCACCCATTATTTTTCTTTTTTTCCTGGCTTTTTCAATAAAATCTCTCGTTCCCACAAGGACAGAGCCCACGGGAGCACATAATCCCTTGGAAAGACAGAACATGACAGAATCGGTATACTTGGTTATTTCTTTCGGATCAACATTCAAAAAAGTCGCCGCATTAAACAATCTCGCACCATCAAGATGAACTGCTATATGATTTTCCAGAGCGTACTGATAAATTTCTTTCATATTTTCAATCGGAATAACCGTTCCACTTGAATGAGCATTTTCTAAACATATCAAATCGGTATTGGGAAAATGGATATCATCTTCTGCTTTTCTAACTCTCTTTTTTATTTCATAAAGGGGTATGATTCCACCTTCACATTCAATCGTTCTCAGCTGTACTGAAGCTATAACTGATGACGCACCGACTTCATGATCAACTATATGACTCTTATCAGCAAGTATAACTTCATTTCCCCTTTTACAATGAGTAAAAAGCGCGAGTTGATTCCCAAATGTTCCACTGGGAACAAAAAGTGCGGCTTCTTTTCCTGTTATCTCGGCAGAGAGATTTTCCAGTTTTTTTATTGTTGGATCATCTTCATAAACATCATCACCCACTACAGCTTTATACATCGCCTCTCTCATTTTTTGGGTTGGCTGAGTGACCGTATCGCTTCTAATATCAATCATTTATTGTCTCGACTCCCTTCTTTTTTAAACTATCGATGGCTCTATGAGCGGCCATTTGTTCAGCAGATTTTTTTGTCCTTCCAGTACCAATTCCCATTTCCTTTTCATTAATCAATACTTTGACCTTGAAAATTCTTTCCTGCGGCGGACCGTATGATCCGACCAATTCATAAATCGGCCTTGAACCATATTCGGCCTGAGTTAATTCCTGCAAAGATGTCTTATAATCGAGAAAAAGTTCTCCCTCGACAGCCAAACTAATATATTTAAACAAATGATTAAAAACGAATTTTTTAGAAATTTTAAATCCTTTGCTTAAATAAATTGCAGCAAGAATCGCCTCAAATGCATCGGCCAAAATAGATGGCCTTTCAGCTCCCCCGGAAGCAATTTCACCCTTCCCCAAAAAAAGAAATTCTCCGACACACAGGTCTTCAGAAACCTTTGAGAGAACCACTTCACTACCAACCATTGCCCTTATTTTTGACATTTCCCCTTCCGTCAGCTCAAAATAATTATAAAGAATATCTGCGAGGGAACAATCAAGAACAGCATCTCCTAAGAATTCAAGCCTTTCGTTGGATTGAACATCAACTTCATTCGTCTGTGAAACTTCATTTGCATAAGATGAGTGACATAATGCAGTAAAAAGAACATCAGGATCCGCATCTATTTTGTTTTGCTTAATAAACGCACAGACCCTTTCATAATTTTCCTCATTCATTTTTTTACCTCTCTTTAATCATCCTTGTATTCAAATAAATCATCGTTTTTGTAGATTACATCTTCGGAGTATTCTTCATCATCACTTTTAATATTGATTTTCTTTTCTCTGAATTGATCAAAGCTCAATTTTATCATTTGCCCATCATCAGCTAAAATAGTCAATTCCTTGTAAAAAATGTTCACAGTGACTATTTTACATGGCTTTCCTTCAAATTCAATTATTGTACCTTCGTCTGGAATATCGGTTAGTTCTTCTTCATACATATTCTGTTCATAAGACAAGCAACATAATAATCTGCCGCAACGCCCTGATATTTTTGCAGGATTGATAAGCAATTGTTGTTTTTTTGCGTGTTTTAAGGTAATACTCTCAAACTCTCTCTGAAATCTGCAACAGCATGCAATCTGTCCACATAAACCAATATTGCCTACTTTCTTAACTTCATCCCTTATCCCAATCTGTCTCAATTCAATTCTCGTTTTAAAATTTCTCGCCAATTCTTTTACCAATTCTCTGAAATCAACCCTGCTATCCGCACCAAAATAAAAGAGTAATCTCGATCTGTCCAGCATATATCTCACTTCAAGCAATCTCATGGACAAATTCAATTTTTTTATCAATTCCTTACACTTTTCAAAAGCCTTTTGTGCCTCAATTTTGTTCTCTTCATTTTTCTCAAAATCAGTTTCAGTTGCCTTTCTCAATACAGGGTTAATCTCCTCATCGCCTAATTTTTTAGCTTCAGGTTCCGACCTGACTATACCGATATCCAAACCAAAAGCACTTTGGGCAACAACTCTATCACCCACTTCTAAATCTATATCTCCAGCAAGAAAAGTATACAACTTTCCCACTTTATAAAATTCTACTTTACAAATTTTCCCATATAATTCCGGCATATTAAACTTCTCCTTTTGAGCAATTCACTATAACATTTATCAATTTAAATAATATTAGTTTTTTGTTATAAGAACTTACCTTTAATTTTGCAATTCTATCACACCATAAAATATCTTCAGAATTTATCCCCTCGGGGTCGAATGCAGAAACATCTTCAATAAAAGATTTATAAACTATCAGATCCGATCTTTTAACATAAAAATATGTCAAAAAATCTGACAGGACATCCCGTGTTAATTTACTGAAATTAATCAAAAAATCAAACAAATATTCTTTTCTTATATTTTCAGACAGATAATCAACGTGATAAGAAATCTTCCCGGATTTCCAAATCATCGAAAACAGGATTTCCAACGCTGCTTTTTTCAAAATTATTTTATCAACCGAATCTTCCTCTATATTTAAAATATCAATTATTTTTTCCTGGCTCAATTCTTTTAATTTTCTTATTTCTTGAACAGTTTCTAATCTTTCTTCTTTCAAAAAAAAATTCAATATTTGAAAATCATTAAAGCATAAAGAATAAATATATTTAACATCATTCAGATAAACTTTTTTTAACGTTCCCAACTTCTCATATGGAAATTTAATTTTATAATAAAGCGCTCTGCTTCTGATAGTTTTCAAAACATTTTCCCAGGATGTCGATGTTAAAATTATTGTTACAAAATCCGGAGGTTCTTCAAGAATTTTTAGAAAACTGTTGGCACCTGGAATTGTAAATTTTTCAACTTCCTGAATCAATAAGTATTTTTTATTACCTGATAAAGGTTTATGAAGGAAAAAATCATAGGCTTTTTTCACTTCATTTATTCCAATATTTCCATTTTCGGGTTTTATAACAAGGATATTTTCAGTTTCTAAATTTTTTTTATAATTAATATCATCCTCTATCAATTCATTCGCTTTTTGAGACAACAATGCTTTATCGTTACCGACTAAAGCTATCGTAATTCCCTTGTCCAAATATAAGTTTCTATAAATATTTTTTGCCAAATTATTTTCCTCACATCTTGTCCATAATTACTCAGATATTATTATATCATCGATGAATAATATATATGGTAAAATTTAACTGTACCGATTGGAGAGGTCAATAAATGGTAATTGTACGGATAAAAAATGGAAAAGAAAAAAAGGTATTGAATGGTTATCCCTGGATATATGACGACGAAATATTTTCAATTGAAAATATTTCTAAAAATATAGATAAAGCAAATGTTTTCACGAAAGATTATAAATTCCTCGGAACAGGTTTTTTCAATAATTTTTCCAACAAAAAAATATTAATTCTATCGAATAAAGAAACGGGTCTGGATTCCGACTTTTTCATGAACAAGATTAAAAAAGCGTACAGCTGGAGGGAAAGATTTTTCTCAAAACCTTTTTACAGACTTTTTTATGGTGAGGCGGACGGTTTAGGGGGATTTATAGTAGATAGATTTGAAAATATTCTGGTTGTACAGTTTAGAAATGGTATAATTTATAGTATAAAAAATCAATTAATTGACTGTTTAATTAAGCTTTTCAATCCAAAAGCAATATTATTGAGAAATGATTTTGAAACTAATTTTTGTGAAGACGTAATTAAGGAGAAAGGTTTATTATACGGAGATTTAACTGACAATACAATAAAGATCGAAGAAAATGATATCCATTATTTTATTGATATCGTGAACAGTCAGAAGACGGGATTCTTTTTTGATCAAAAAGATTCACGGTTATATTCGAGGAAAGTTGTTAAAGATTTTTCATTCAAAAGTGCCTTGGATCTCTTTTCTTTTACCGGTGGGTTTGGCTTGAATATGGCAAAAGAGGGTTGCAGGGTAATATCAGTAGATAAATCCGAAGAAGATCTGATTTTAGCAAAAAAGAACGCAAGATTGAATGGAGTTGAGGATAAAATAACATTTGTTAACAGTGACGCTTTTAATTATTTAAAAGAGGAATGCGGAGATAAATTCGATGTGAGTATAATAGATCCTCCTTCCTTAATAAAGAAAAAGGGAGAACTGAGCAAAGGAATAAAATTATTCACCGAATTATCTGAAGGCGGATTTCGAATTACAAAAAACGGAGGTATATTGACCATTTGTAGTTGTGCTTATAATTTTACTTTATCACATATCATTGAATCCATGAGAAAATCCAGTTGCGGTAAAAACATCTCTTTTAATTTTCTCAACGTTACATATCAATCAAAGGACCATCCATGGAATTTACAAATCCCTGAAACTCTTTATTTAAAATGCCTGTGGTCAATAATAGATAAGGAAGATAAATATGCCTGATATTTGGACTCATATTATTCATGGTTCAAAGGTCGGAAGGGAATCCGGACTTCTTTTTGATGATGAAATAAGAAGAAAAACTTTCAATCTGGGAAATATATTTATGAATATCTTCTTTTATTCTGATGATGAAGAGTTTCAGGAATTCGGCAGAATAGTCCATACAAGAAAATGTGGTTCATTTCTTAATTATTTATCATATGAAATATTTAAGACCTATCCCGAATTTATTTATGGTATGGTATGCCATCACTGGCTTGACAGACTCACTTATCCATATATATTTGATAAAACTGTTAACAAAAACAGGAAAAAATTCGAAGAAAAAATCGATGAAAAAATGGTTGAAATGTATTTTAACAAACAAATACAGGAAATGGATTTAAAGAAATTTCTGCCCGAACTCATCCCTGACGTTATATTAGATAAAACAAATGAGAGTTTCAACAATATATATCTTAAGAAAGATATAAATATAACCGGTTTATACGAAAATATGCTGAACAATTACATGACTCTCGAGAACAAAGGGCACAAAAGAGATATATTGAAAGGATTCAGAAAAGTATTTTTTACCGGTATCAGTGAATTAAAAACCGAAGAAGATTTCTACGATGTTTTAAACCTGAAAAATCAAAGGTGGAATCATCCTATTATGGGTTGGACTTACAAAAAAACATTTCTTGACATATATGAAGAATCAGTAAACGAAGCAATAAATTCATTGTCAGATTCAATAAAAAGATCAATACAACCAACCATTTATAATATATCTTACTTTACAAATTTAGCCTGTACCAACTGAGGGGGAGGATATTATGAAAGTACTGGGAATAATTTTTGCAGGAGACAGAGGAGAACTTCTTGAGAAATTAACAAATAAGAGAACCCCGGCCGCCTTACCAATATATGGAAAATACAGAATAATAGATTTCAGCCTTAGCAATATGGTGAATGCTGGAATTTCAAAGATTGGTATAGTAACTCAATACAATCCGAGAAGCTTAATGGATCATATCGGTTCCGGAAAAGAATGGGACCTGGACAGAAAAAATGGAGGGGTCTATTTTTTACAGCCATATGTAACACCCAATTCAGAATCTATGGGGTATATGGGTAATGCGGACGCTCTTTTTAAAAATATGGATATATTAAAAAGGGGAAATGAAGATTATGTTTTAATCTGTTCGGGAAAGCAAATATACAAAATTGATTTTAATAAAATGTTCCAATCACATATAGAATCCGGAGCGGATATAACTGTACTGAGTTCTAACTCAAAAGAACATAACGATATGAAAATTTCCAATTTGGCCAAAACGAATGAAGACGGAAGAATAGTGGAATGGATAAGTAATCCCGGAGAAAAGTTTAAGATAGATAAAAATAACACACATGTTTTAAATGCATTTTTTATGAACAAGTTTCTCTTGAAAGAACTGCTTTTTGCAACGGTTCCAGAAGGCAATTTTGACTTGATTGACGGAATAATCAGAAATAATATCGATTCACTCGTTATAAACGCATACAATTTTTACGGTTTCTGGAGAAATATAAAAAGAGATGTGAATTCGTACTTTGAAACCTGTCTGAGTATTTTAAATGATGAAATTCGAAAAGAGCTTTTTTATGAGCACGGAAGGGTTTATACAAAATTGAAGGATCTTCCGCCACCAAAAATAACTAACACGGGCGTTATAAAAAATTCTATAGTCGCCGATGGTTCATTCATAAACGGTAAAATTGAAGACTCCATAATTTCAAGGTCAACAAGAATTTTAGCCGGTGCTTCCGTCAAAAATTCTGTTATTTTAGAGGGTTGTACAATAGAGGAAGGGGCCTGTGTTGAAAATGCAATTCTTGACAAAGATTGTACGATAAGAATTGGGAAAAAATTTTTAGGAAAACCTAATTCACCAAAAATTCTTGAAAAAAATGGGGTATTTTGAGGTGATAATATGAGAAAAAAAATTGTAGCTTTGATTCTTGCCGGCGGTCAGGGGACAAGATTGGGAATCTTAACAGAGGACAACGCCAAACCTTCTGTTCCATTCGGTGGAAAATACAGAATAATAGATTTTACTTTAAGTAATTGCGTTAATTCGGGAATCTATGACGTTGGGGTTTTGACACAATACAGACCGCATATGCTTAGCAAACATATAGAGATAGGCAGACCATGGGACCTGGATAGGAAAGAAGGAGGAGTAGTCATACTTCCCCCATTCCAGGGTAACGATCAGAGCTGGTACAAGGGAACAGCAAATGCCGTTTATCAAAATATAGAATACGTGGACAAATATGACCCGGATCTTGTAATAATTCTTTCCGGCGATCATATTTATGGAATGGATTACAGAGAAATGATCGATTTCCATCTTTCAAAAAAAGCGGACGGTACCTTGGCATGCTTGAGAGTTCCTATAAGCGAAGCCAGCCGTTTTGGAATTATACTCACCGACTTTGAAAATAATATAACCGGATTTCAGGAAAAACCAAAGGAACCAAAATCTGACCTTGCTTCATTGGGAATATACGTATTCAATTGGAAATTTCTTAAAAAAAGATTGGTATTGGATGAAAATAATAAAAACAGCGATCATGATTTTGGAAAAAATATTTTACCTGAAATCGTTGAAAAGAAAGAAGGCAAACTTTACGCTTTCCTATTCGATGGATACTGGCGTGATGTTGGAACTATTAAATCACTCTGGGAATCGAACCTGGAATTAACCAGACCAATGCCTCCATTCAATCTTTATGATCCGAACTGGAAATTTTATACGAAAACTGAAGAATATCCACCTGCTTTCGTGGGAAAAGAAGCGAATGTAAAAAATTCTCTGATTAACGAAGGATCTCAAATCTATGGAAACCTTCAAAATTCCGTTATTTTTCAGGGCGTTTATGTAGGGAAAAATACTCATATACGTAATTCGGTAATAATGACCGATACTTATATCGGAAATAACTGTAAAATTGAAAATACCGTAATTGGAGAAAACACCGTCGTTAATAACAATGTTTCAATAGGTCTTGGAGAGAGTGTTGAGAATGAATTCAGACCAGATATTTATAATTCGGATCTGGTTTCAATTGGTTCAAATGTCGAGATACCCGAAAATGTAAGCATCGGAAAAAATTCAGCAATCAATTCAAACACAAAAAAAGAAAAACTCCTCGAAGGAGTAAAAGCGGGTAAAGTGATTTATTAATGAAAAACGGATACACTTATTTTGAACTGATATTCTTTCTCTTAACAATTTCAATATTGATCATTTTGCTTTGCAATTCTATTTTTGAGATGCAAAAGGAAATCAAGGTTCTGAATACTCTGTTTGATGATTGTCTCCAAATACGTAATGAATATGAAACTAAGGGAAAAATTGACATTAACAGTTCTTTTACTAAAAAAAATAGAACCATTAAAATAGATGATATAACCATAAATCTTATAACACTTACAAAGAATAATATCAATATAGAATTCATTCAATCTATTTCCTATTAAAAGGAGGGTATATTATGAAAAAGTTACTATTGGTACTTATCGTATGTGTTTTTGCTTTGACAACCTTTGCTTCATACGTAGATATTCTTTTTGTAAATGACACACATGGACATGCCTGGACATTCGATTCAAACATCGGTGGTTTTAATATTCTTTCAACTGTAGTATCTGCAGCGAGAATGATGGATGATAATGTTCTTTTCTTACATGCAGGTGACTTGAATACCGGTGTACCGGAATCCGATCTGAATGATGCGGCACCTGATATATTATCATTCAATATGATGAAACTTGATGCAATGACTCTTGGAAATCACGAATTCGATAATCCAGAATCTGTTCTTGAAACTCAGATGGAATTGGCCTACTTCCCATTTATCTCCGCAAATATTTATAAAGATGGAAAACCAGCATTTCAGGAATATATTATCAAAGAATTCGGTGATCTTAAAGTCGCAATTTTCGGTTTGACTGCCGAAGAAACTCAGATTCTTGAGAAATTATATGCAGGTGAATACGAATGGAAAAATGCTGTCGATGTCGCAAAAAAATTAGTTCCTGAATTAAAGGAAAAAGCAGATATCGTAATCGCATTAACTCATCTCGGCTCCATTAAACCCGTAATTGGAACAAGTTCTGTTATGCTTGCAGAAGAAGTTGAAGGTATAGATGTCATTGTAGATGGCCATAGTCATACACTTATGGAAGAACCCATGAAAGTTAACGATACATTAATTGTTTCTGCCGGGGAATGGGCAAAATACCTGGGTATGCTTCAATTGGAAACAACTGAAGAGGGAATAAATGTATTATCATATGAGCTGTTCCCTATAAGATCGGATTTAACAAACGGGGATTATGATGTAGAAGTAATTTTAGACTACTTTGAAAAATTGGGCGGCGAAAAATTAGATCAGGTTTTAGCAAATTCAAAAATTTATCTCGATGGAGAAAGAGCTGATGTAAGATCAAAGGATACGAATTTGGGGTTTTTAATTGCAGATGCGTTAAAGAAAATCTGTGAGGCGGATATAGCACTTACAAATTCTGGTGGTATAAGGGCCTCAATAAATGCCGGGGATATTACTTACAAAGATATTCTAACCGTTTTACCATTCGGTAACACAGCATATACAATCGAGGTTCCGGGATCGGTTGTTAAAGATATGCTTGATTTTACAGCGACAGTTGCCGATGGAAAGGGAGCAAGACCTCAAGTATCAGGTATCACTTACACTATCAACAGAGCAACCCAAAAAGCCGAAAACATTTTAATTAACGGAGAACCGCTTGATATGAACAAAACTTATAAATTGGGTACAAATAATTATATCGCTTCGGGGGGAGACGGTTATTCAATGCTTGAAGGATTACCTGGCTATGACACCGGATTCGTTCTCGCACAGGTTGTTGTAAATTACATCAAAGATTTAGAGGATTATTCTCCATACACTGATATCAACAATAGAATAACCGTTATAGAATAGACTGATTTTTAACGAAAAAAGAGAGTTCCCTTATGAGGAACTCTCTTTTTTAAATAAAAAAAGGCCCTTTTACGGGCCAAATATGTCATCTTATCTCTGTGGGGTAAAAAGGGGTATTTTTACCGGGTGGTGCTTGTTCTATGTTAAGTTTAGTCTGTTAGTCGCTTCTTTTACAAGGAAAAAAAGTTTCCTAATTTCATGACTGATAATTTTACATCGTCTACGTATCTTTCAATTTTTTTCCAATCATTCGAATTTCTTTTTCTCATATCAGCCTACCTCCTTATCAACTCATTACGGAATTATATTATCATTAAGTTTGACCGTTGTCAAACTATTTTCAGTAACAGTTAGATTAACTTCGAACTCGTATTGTTTCTTTTCAATTTCATTCTTATCTTGAATAAAGCTTCTTTTGTAATCACATTATATAAAGTTTAACTTACATCGAACTATAAATCTGATATAATATTATCGAATTGAATCTGGAGGATCAAATGAAACTGAAAAGAGCATATTCGGAATTTGTTGATTTTTTGTACGCAATTTCTTCAATATACGTTACAAATAATGATTGCATTAAATTAAACGATTTCAATAGGCGTGAAGTCAATGCTTTCAAAAAATTGGTTTTGGAAAAGGAAAATTGGAGAATGAAAAGTCTTGCTCTAAGCATAAAAGAATTATTGTTGATCTTTACCCTTTCAACCATTCATCTTGATAACTCATTTCATTTTTCAACATTTGACTCTTCCATTGAAAAACTGGATTCGGATTTTGAAATATATAAAAGATTGTTTATAAGATTCTTTGATGAACAGTTTAAGATAAATATTGATACAAACGAATATAAAAATATACTCACAACACTGAATTTTAGAGATGAGACTGTGTGGTTCTTATCGAATTTGATAGAATTTTCCTCTTTTTTCAAGTTTTTCCTCTTGGAACTCTATGTAGAAATGCATGAATTATATGTAAAAAGTGGCCTCAAAAATACCAATTTAGAAAGGGCAACAAGCTGGATAAAAATCAGAGATTATTCTTCTCAGGTAAACGAAGTAGGCATGCTTTTTTTCCTACAGAATACTTATTTCAATAAAAGGGATGTTCTTCGTAGCAGTTCTAAGGAAATAGTCATAATCTCCAATGATCTGTCCCCAAATAAAGATGAAATTGAAAACTGTGATAACACTGAAAATGTCAGACTATTTTTGAAAATACTCTCTGATCCTACAAAACGAAAAATATTAGTCAATCTTTCTAAAAAAACACAGTATGTGGACGAGATTGCAAAAAATATGGGATTTTCAAAGGCAACTATTTCGCATCATTTGTCTATGTTAACCAATGAAAATTTGGTTATTAGAAAAAGAAAAGGGAAAAAAATTTTTTTCTCCCTTCATTATGAAGTAATTTTAAAATTGCTGAATGATTTTGAAAATTTATTTTCGTGAGGTAAAATAAATGGAAACAATTACTGGTTATTTTGAAATATATGACTTAACCACCGCTGTTTATTTCTCTTATTACAATTCTCAAATTTCAAAAGTTTTAAATAAATTTGGTATAAAACAAAATATCACAAATGAATTAATTAAATTCAAAGACCTTTTAAAAAAAGAAAGAGACTGGTCTTTAAAAATTTTTATCACTTGTTTGAATGAATTGGGTGTTATGGTCCCGATATTATTTCCGGTAAACCAGAAAATTGCCGATGGTGAATTTGTTTCAATCGAAGATTCATTAGATATAAATTACGAAGAATTAAAAATAATTCAAGAAAGATTTATAGATGTAGTAGCACAAAGAAGAATGGAAGTTTCTTCCGAAGGTCTCAGAAAATTGATCAAAAATAATCCCGAAAAGGTTTCTTCTCTTGTGACAAAAATAAATGGAATAAGCAAAGATACCGTCTGGTTTATAAAGGAATTCATCTTTTATCCGAAAAGTGCTTTTGATTTTTTGAAAAAAAACATACAAAAAATATTGAAAATATATGAGAATACCAATTTGAGAAGTTTAAACAGAGACAGAGTTATTAACTTTCTATCAAAAACCCCAAAGGGAAAAATTTTTAATGCTCTCGATAATTTTTTCGATTATTATTCATTCATACCCGGGGAAGATTTTAATTCTGATAAACCATTTTTTGTTTTACTTCAAAATTCCATTTCACATATGAATTTAGGGCTCATGGAATACCCCTCATTCAATCTTGTTATTATGGGAATAGATGAAGTAAACGAAGACTTTGCCTTTAAATTTTCACCGGAACAGAGACTGGATAATATCTTAAAAGTGGTTTCCGACTCAACAAGATTCAGTTTATTAAAATATCTAAACAAAAATCCCTCCACTCAAAAAAAATTAGTTGATTACACCGGCTTGACAAAATCAACAATTTCATATCATATAAACATGATGAAAAAAACTTCAATAATTGATATAGACGCCTTCAATAACATTGTAAAAGTGAGAAAAGAACCTTTAAAGAAGGTACATCTTGATCTAAAAAAACTCTTCACTATGGAGGATAAAAATGGAAAAAGAAAAAGCAATAATTTTTGATATGGATGGAGTAATAATAGAATCAGAGCCTCTTTACAGAATAGCGGCGGAAAAAGTAGTGAATAACCACGGCGGAATATATACCGATGAAATAGGGAAAAAGGAAATGGGTTTGGGAATAATTGACGCATCAAGAGTTATTATTAAAGAAACCGGGATAAATAATATTTCCCCAGAGAGTTTTTCAAAAGAATACATGGAAGAATATTTGAAGATTTCCGATAAAATGCTTAAAAAAAATGAGGGTATAAATGAACTTATAAGCTATGCGAAAAAAGAGTATAAAATTGCGGTTGCCTCTTCTACAAACGTTGAAATTGTTGAAAAGCTTTTGAAAAAAATCAATCTTTTTAACGAATTCGATTTTGTGATCGGTGGCGATATGGTCACTAAAGCGAAGCCTGATCCAGAAATATATTTAACGGCCAGCAGAAACATAAATATTACTCCCGATAAATGTACGGCTATAGAAGACTCCTTAAATGGTGCTATAAGTGCTTTAAAAGCCGGTATGAACGTACTCATTGTAAAACACTCGCTATCAAAGCATTTAACTTTCCCCAATACCTGCATAATATTTGAAAATCTATTCGAAATAAAAAATTATTTATCAAAAATAAATAATCAGGAATGAGACTATTTATATACAAAGAGATTTGCTATGATATAATGTAATTACATTATATCAAGTCTTGGAGGGAAAAAAATGAAAGATTTAGAAACAGAAAAAAGAAATTGTTCATCAATGAATCTGGATTCATTGAGTATTGGAGATATTTTATCACTCATGAATTCGGAAGATAAACAAATTCCCTTTCAAATAGAAAAGTGTATCCCTGAAATAGAAAAAGTTGTGGAGCTGGTTATTGCCTCTTTATCAAATAAAGGAAGAGTTATCTATATTGGTGCGGGAACGAGCGGCAGATTAGGTGTGGTAGATGCTGTTGAAACCGTACCTACTTTCAACGTTCCAAAAGGGCTCTTCACAGCTTTAATGGCGGGAGGAAACGATGCCATGTTCCAAGCGGTTGAAAAAGCTGAGGATAAAGAAGAAGAAGCTGTAAGAATGCTAAAGGAAATTGGATTCAACAATAATGACATCTTAATAGGTATATCTGCCAGTGGCCATACTCCATTCGTTAAGGGAGGATTCAAATATTCTCAAACGATTAAAAGCAAGTCAGTACTTATATGCAATGTCTCCAATCCGGAGCTGAAAGATTTCTGTGACATCTCAATAAATGCAGTGACCGGTCCGGAAGTTTTAACGGGTTCTACCAGACTCAAAGCCGGTACAGCAGATAAGATAATTTTAAATATGATCAGTACCGCATCAATGGTAAAAATGGGAAAAGTTTATGAAAACTTGATGGTAGATGTTGTCACAACAAATGAAAAACTAAAGTACAGAGCAATAAGTATTGTTTGCGAGGCCACAAATGCTGACGAAGAAACCGCAAAGGAAAAATTAAAGGAATCAAAATGGAACGCTAAAAATGCCATTGTTCAAATACTTTTAGATGTAAACGCCATCGAAGCCGATATTTTGCTAAAAAAAGAAAATGGCTTCATAAGAAAGGTAATAAAAAATAAATGAACGAGTTTTTAGGCATTGATGCCGGTGGAAGCAATTTCAGAATAGCCGTTGTTGATGATAATGAAAATATAATTTACCACAACTCATTGAAGGGAAATTTCAATTATACATCGGCAGGAAATGAAATAATAAATAATTATTTTAAAAGAATCAAAAAAGAATTTAATAATATAAAAGCTGTTTCAATAGCTATGGCGGGTATAGGAACGAAGGATCAGAAAATCCAATTAAAAAGTATAATTTTCAACAATTTACAAAATTGCAAAAAAGTAAATATTTTTACGGACGCCGAAGGTTCACTCGAAGCAAATTTCCAGTCATCGAGTGGCATTCTGATAATTTGCGGAACAGGATCAATTGTAATTGGCAAAAATGACAACAATACATGCAGAGCAGGCGGCTGGGGATATCTTCTGGATGATGAAGGAAGTGGATTTTGGTTTTCAAAGAAAATCGTTATGGAATATCTGAGATATGTTGACGGGATCTCAAGTAACAAAGAAATTTTCGATCTTGTGAATGAAAAATTCAACGGCTCCCCGCGGGAAATTATTTCAGATTTCTATCGTCCCGAAAAAAGAAATTTAATGGCTTCCCTTTCATTGGATTTCTTGAAAAATTCGAATTCTTATATAAAAGATTTAATAAATACTTCTGTGTTCCATAATGTGCAAAGAATTAAAAAGGTAAAAAAAGAATTAAAAATTAAAAAAGCTAAAATCGCTTTTATGGGTGGAATGTTCAACAACGAATTTTTTTTGGATTCATTTAAAAAAACTTTAATGATGGAAATAGAAGATGCGGATATAAGCAAAGGAATAACTGAAATCGAAATAGCATTAGCAAAAAACGCAAAAAAAGGGTGTGAATTATGAAAATAATTGTGTTGATAAAACAGGTTCCAGATACGGATAATGTAAAACTCGATACAAAAACAGGAACGATGATTCGTGAAGGACTGGGGACAATCATCAATCCTTTAGATTTAAACGCTATCGAAGAAGCTAAAAAAATATCTGAAATTATTCCTTCTGAAATTAATGTTATAACAATGGGTCCTCCTGCCGCAGAAGAGGCAATAAAAGAGGCAATAGCCATGGGGGCAGATAAAGGTTATCTTGTATCAGACAGGAAATTTGCCGGATCCGATTCATGGGCAACTTCAATGGTTTTAGCAGAAACGATTAAAAAAACGGGAAATTTTGATCTCATACTCGCCGGGGAGAAGGCAATAGATGGCGAGACCGGACAAGTCGGACCTGAAGTTGCTTCTATGCTTGATATACCGTTTTCAACTTATATAACAAATATATCCGTTAAAGACAACGGAGTAGAAGTCGTCAGAACTGTTGAAGATGGTTACCAAAATCAATTTCTACCTTTCCCATGTTTGTTAACGGTTCTTTCCAATATAAATGAACCTTCAATACCGAATTTAGAGGGTAAGATAAAAGCCAGAAAATATATAAGTGACAAAATCGATTCCAGCAAATTGAAAATTGAAGATGAATATCTTGGATTGAAAGGATCTCCCACAAGAGTTGTAAAAATTTCAACTCCAAAAATTCAAAGACAAAGTTCTATTTACAAAGGCTCCGAAATAGATGATGGAATAAAAGACTTAATAAAGGAACTTCAAAAAATGGCCTTGATATAAAGGAGAATTAACATGGGAAAAAACATCTTAGTTTTGGGCGAAATAAGAAGAGGAAAAATACTCAACGTAACATATGAATTAATAGGAAAAGCTAAGGAACTTGCTGTTAAAAAGAACGAAAAAGTATCAGTTCTTTTGCTGTTCGATTCGATAGATAAAAAACCGGAATACCTTTTTGGTTTCGGAGCAGATAAAGTGATCTGTATAAAAAACAAAAGCTTATTTTTCTTCAATCAAGAAATCCAAATAAGTGTAATAAGTCACATGATAAAAAACATCAATCCAGAAATAGTCTTATGCGGAGCGACCAGTTCCGGAAGGACCATTTTACCCGCTGTTGCAGGAAAAATTAACACCGGACTCACTGCAGATTGCACTGGATTGGATATTGAAGAGTCTTCCGGACTTCTACTACAAACACGGCCTGCGATAGGAGGAAATATAATGGCAACTATAAAAACACCAAATCACAGACCTCAAATGGCTACCGTACGTCCCAAAACTTTTTCAATACCACAAAGAATAGATAAATCGGGAGAAATTGAGTATATAAATTTAGACAAAAAATTTTTTGAGAGTAAAATTAAGAATCTTTCGTTTACGGATTTAAACAGCGATGAGAAAAATATTCAAGATTTAGATGTTATAGTTTCCGGTGGAAAGGGATTAAAAAGAGCAGAAACTTTTAAAACCCTTTATAATTTAGCAGAGCTTCTCAATGGCGGGGTAGGTGCTTCAAGACCTACAGTTGAAGCAAAATGGATAAAATATCCCCATCAGGTCGGTTTAAGCGGTAAGGTGGTATCACCTAAATTGTATTTTGCAATAGGAATTTCAGGGGCGGTTCAACATCTTGCGGGTATGCAGACATCAGAATTCATCGTCGCAATAAATAAAGATCCCGATTGCCCTATATTCAAGGTCTGTGATATCGGTTTCGTTGGTGATCTGTTTCAGGTTCTTCCGAAATTAATCACAGCCATTAAAGAAAAAAAGAGGTTTTAATATGTATAAAAAAATTGAAAGAGAAGATATAAATTATTTTATAAATGTTGTTGGTAACGTGAATGTTTCAAGCGATCCGGAAAAACTTGACATCTATTCGCATGATGAAGTTTCAGGCGACAAGTATAAATATCTCCCTGAATTGGTTGTTTTTTCCAAAAACAAAGAGCAAATTTCACAAATAATGAAATATTGCTCTGAAAACAAAATTCCCATAACTCCAAGATCTGCGGGAACAGGATTGTCTGGAGGCGCCGTTCCTGTAATGGGAGGAATCGTTCTATCAACAGAAAAAATGAACAAAATTGTTGAATTCGACGAAGAGACTCTTACAATAACTGTGGAACCCGGTGTCATTCCAGATGATATTCAAAAAGTTGTAAGTGAGAAGGGTTTGTTATATGCTGGTGACCCGTGTAGCAGTGATGCTTCTTTTATCGGTGGTAATGTTGCCGAAAATGCCGGTGGAAATAAAGTAATAAAATATGGCGCGACTGGTAATTCAGTTATGGCCCTGGAAGCAGTCTTACCTGATGGTTCAATTGAATGGTTCGGGGGAAAGTTAGTAAAGGATGTAACCGGGTACGATCTTGTCAGTTTAATAGTAGGCTCGGAAGGAACATTGTGCATAGTTACAAAAATAATTTTAAAGCTAATCCCATTGTCTAAATATATCGTAGATCTTTTAGTACCGTTTAAAACTATTGAAAAAGCTATTGAATTCGTTCCAAAAATGATAATCGAATCGAGAATTATTCCAACATCAATAGAATTTATGGATAATTCATCTTTGGTTCTCACTGAAAAATTCTTGAATTCAACTCTCCCTTATTCCCAGGCCGGTGCTCATTTAATTATAGAGCTTGAGGGTAATGATAAAGAAACCTTAGCTGATGAATACGAAAAAATAGGGAAATATTGTATTCAAAATGGGGCATTAGAAGTTTTTGTAGCCGATAATAAAACAACAAGAAACAGAATATGGAAAGCGAGAAAGTCTATCGCCGAAGCGATCTCAAGTCTTTATAAAGATTTTTGTATGGAAGATGTTGTCGTTCCAATTAACAAAATTCCGGAACTCATGAGTGAGGTAAAAATTATTTCTCAAAAAAATGATCTGGATTGTATAAATTTTGGACATGCAGGAGATGGAAATATTCATGTTACTTTCCTGAATCACTCAAGAAGCAGAAAAGAATGGGAAAATATAATTGATATTACTTTAAGGGAATTATACGAAAAAACATTCTCTCTAGGTGGAACTTTATCCGGAGAACACGGAATTGGATTGAAGAGAAGGCCCTATTTACCCATTGTTATGAGCAAGGAAAAAATAAAAATTATGAAAGGAATTAAAAAAGTTTTTGATCCTGAAGGCATATTGAATCCGGGAAAGATCTTTTAATTACTCAACATTTATTTGAATTACCATTATATCGCTTTCTATCCCGTCTTCAACAGCCGAAACACCATAATGAACTGATCCTGGATGTGCCATCGGTCCATCGATAAATTTTTTGCTTGTAGATATATTTAAAAATTTTAAATAATAATCTCCAACATCAATTTTTCTATAAATTTTATAATAATCACAAGAATCGCTGTTTTCCCAATCTAAATACACTTTAAAATCATCTTCATTAAAAAACCCTTTCAGATTATAAACCGGTAAAATAGCTTCGCTTAATTTTGATTCTACCCTGATAACATATGTTAAAGAATCGTCTTCGTTTTCCCATTCTCTTTTATAGACAAATTGCAAATCAGTTACTCCCGTTTCCACAGAAGTTTGAATTACGAACTTTTCTATTCCGCCCATTCCATCATTCTTACCATCATTCTTCTCTTGAAAAAATGAATTTTCAACCGATAATATCAATTTTTCATCATAATTTTTTAAAAGATTCCAAGAATAACCTGTCGTTGGGTTGGATTCTAACTCAACAACAATTATTGTTCCGGGAATGTAATCCAGTTCGGAAGATGTCGAATTCAAACTGTATCTGCATTCAAAAGAACCACCGATTATTTCAACTTCAACCGAGAATGAATAACAAATAAAAAAAACAACGATCATAATCAAAACGATATTTTTTTTCATTTTCTTACCTCCGTATTATACGATCTCAGCAAAAATTTTTACCAATTCAGGGTCAAAGGAACTTCCAGATTTTTCCTTAATATCTGACAAAATTTTGTCCTTATTTACAGGATTCAAATAAGAACGTCCTAATAGACCCTTCTCATAATGTTCTGCTATAGAGACAATTCTGGCATTTAGAGGTATTTTTTCACCACTTATGCCCCTGGGATAACCGGACCCATCCCACTTTTCATGATGTGAGAGAATGTCTTCTGCAATGTTAACTGTTTCATCATTCGCTCTTGCAATACTATATCCTTTAACTGGATGCCTCAAAGCAATTCCCCAATCTTCTTCGGTATAATTTTCTTCACTTTTAAGATTTATATTTCTATCCATCGTTATTTCACCAATTTCATGAAGATCGATGTATTTTTCGAGTAGCTGCTTCTGCTCTTTAGTAAAATTTAATTTTTCAGCCATTTTTAAAGAAAGTTCTTTTATAAAATGAAGATTTTTACCTTTGGCTTTGGAAACTTCATCAGCCTTTTCTTTTAAAATTGAAATAATTTTTTTTCTTGCGATCAAACCATATATTGATTTTTTCTTATACATTTCATTTTCAGCATTTTTAATCAATTCGGATATTTTCTGATTTTTCTCGTTTTTCACGCTTATCCCCATAGCTATCGACAAAGGAATAGGTAAATCTTCTACCTTTTCACACTCTTTTTCAATCCTGTTCACTATTTTTATTGCCTGATCCTCAGTAATACCAGGTAAAAAGAAAAGAAATTCATCTCCACCAAATCGAATTATGATATCCGTGTTTCTACAACAATTATTAAAAATATCGCTGAACTTCTTAAGAAGTTTATCTCCAAAGCTATGGCCAAAAGCATCATTTATGACTTTTAAGCCATTGATATCTCCCAGAATAACACTCATAGGTAATTTTTTAAATCTATCAATAGAATTATATTCTTTGCTTAAAAAAGTTCTATTTAAAAGACCCGTTAATGAATCATGATAACTCAAATATTTAATTTCAGATTCCTTTCTCATTCTCTCTATTACTTCTCCGATACTCGATATAACCAATTCTGTAAACTCAACATCTAGGTCTGAAAAAGCATTTTTTTGATAGGAGATGGCCTGGAAAATTCCTATATTTCCTATAGGTAATGTCATTGCTGAGCCAAAAAGTTTTGACGTCGGATCGGCTTCAGGATCATTCTGCACATCATTAGACAAATACGGTTTTTTTGTTTTAAAAACTTTGGTGGCGATTCCGGGCTCATCAAGAGAATAATTAGATATATTCACTCCACCTTCAAATGAATCAGCTTTTACAACAAAAACATCCCCTTCAACTATATCGAAGGTATAATGATCATATTTTAATATTGATCTGATCGCTTCTTCTCCGAGTTTTATAACTTCAAATTCAGAATCACCCTTTTCAATTTTTAACGCCACATTATGTAAAGCTTTAATCTTACTACTGCCGATTTTTATCTCTTCATATAAAAATTTTTTTTCATTATGTATGCTTATTTGATCACTAAAAAAATCAAGCAAGTTGGTAATAAAAGAATCACTTTGAGTCTTATCATCAATTATAAAAAAAATCGCTCCATAGAATTTTTTTCTGAATTTTAAAAAATTAATTTTTAATATTTCATCTGAGGCCACATCGTCGAAAAAATTATTTTCTCCATAAATTTCTCTGATTTTACTTTGATTAAGTAAAACCACATTTTCTCTTGTGGTCTCCGCCATTTTTTTCGTTAAATTGAATAAACTGATTTCAAATTGTTTTTTATTGGAACTTTGATCAAATCGTGTTTCATCAAGACTTATAAAAATCAAATCATTCTCACTTTTTTTAAATAAAGCGGACGAATTTCTAATTCCGTATTCAACACACAAATTTTTCAAAATATCTTCAATTGCTTTTTCATCAAAATTATTTTTAAATTTGTCTGATATTTTTTTAAAAATGCTCGTATTTTTATACTCCATTTTTTCTGTTATAATTTTTTTGAACAATTCCAGAAAATTATTTCTATCATCTTCCTTTTCTAAATCAAATTCATGATAATCATTTATTCCTATTCTTTTCAAATCTTTTTTTGAATGCTCAAAAGGTATTTTGGAAACGAAAATGACAGAATTTCCATCTATATTCATCTTCTTCAATTTATCAATTTCACTTTGATTATCAAATGCATGATTATATATCAGAATATCATATTTATCCGTTTTTAAATCCTGGATATTTTTCGAATAGCTCATCACAACATTATCTCTACGCACAGAAGAAAAATATTCGCTATTCACATTTATACATAAAATTTCTAATTTTTTATTCGTATTCTCCATAAATAACTGGTTCCCTTTTAAAATCAAATATATACTATATTATCTCATCATTTATAAATTAATTCTAACAATTAATTTTAAAGTTTAATCATATCTGTTTTTCACCTATAAAGATTTTATTTTAAAAAGTTTGAAAAATTTATTATACTCATCCCTCCAATTTAGAAATTATTTTTTAACGCAACAATTTCTTAAAATAATCAAAGCTTTAAATAAAAAATCTTTATTCAATTTAATCAAAAAATTTTAATTTTTCATTCGAAACCAAACAAAAAAGCAGTTTAAAATAATTAATTGCTATATTACTATACACAATCAAGGATAATTTTAAAAGTATTTTTCACTACTTATCTAAATCATTTCTATGCATTTCACTTATTTGAGAATACAATTTATCCGGATAGGAAACTCCATAAATACAGTCTCTTGGATCCTCAACAACTTCCCTTTCAGAAGTCCCACCACCATAAAAAACAGCCGTTCCATCTTTCCCTGCAACCACTCCGCCACTGACTCTTCTGCTTCCCGTTCTTATCTGTGTTGGTGTAAGCGTTATAATATTTCCAATTTTCAGAATTTTTTCAAAAAAATTCTGAGTGAGATGAACTTCTGTTATTGTCTCATATGGCAAACTAATTTCGTTATTTGAAAAGACTCCAAATCTGATCTTTATACCATCTTCATCAACTTCATATTTAAAAGAAAGACGATATATTTCAAATATAAATATTGATATTCCACTCACAAACAAAAAAATATAATAAGGTCCATTGTACACAATATGAATGATTATATTATTAAAAAGAGAAGCATTTTCAGAAATTAATAATTTGTTATAGACAAATAATGTTGAAAGCCATCCTAACACATTCAGTAAAATCGGAAAAACAAAAACTATCACCTTTCTCCTTTTAAAACTGAGTATTATGGCTGGAAGCAGTGTTAAAATTGACCACACAATAATTATAATATAAAAATTCTCCTGATTAAATACTTTTTCAAAATTAAAAAAAACTATCATAAATACCGATAAAGCAAAAAAATAAACATACATAAAATATCTTAAAATAAAAGCTCTTCTCGTAGGTCTAAATATCATCAATATACCTCTTATTTTTTTATTTCTCATTTAATTATATAACCTTAAATATTTATAAGCAAGTAAACAACAATACATTAAAATTTCTTGTTTAATATTCTTAAAATTAATTCAAAATGAATATTCTCTCCCCTCTATCAGAGGAGAGAGAATACCTATAAAATTAAGCATTCGCTGAAGTAATATTCAAAATTTACAAATACTTACTCATATCTCAAAGCCTCTATAGGGCTCAATCTTGAAGCCTTATTTGCGGGATAAAGACCGGACAACAGTCCTATTCCTGCAGAAACTAAAAAAGCTATTATCGCTATTTCCGGACTTAACCGTGCATGTAAACTCATACTTGTTGCAATGTGCTCCAAGCTACTTGTTAATGCCAGGGCTAATAAAATTCCTATAATCCCTGCAATGAATGTGATTAAAACGCTTTCAACTAAAAATTCCGTTAGTATTCGTTTCCTCGAAGCACCGATCGCCATTTTTATCCCGATCTCCCTCGTTCTCTCCGTAACTGAAACTAACATTATATTCATTATCCCGATCCCTCCTACAAAAAGGGAAATCGCCGCGACCGCTATTAAAACAAAAGATATCAAACCTAATGTATCGTTCATCACATTTAAAATCTGTTGCTGATTTGAAATTCTATAGTATTCTTTTCCATCAAATTCACGATACAAATAATAATCAATCTCTTTCATAGCTTTCGATACCGTATCTTCGGAACTCGCCACTGCAACAAGATTTGAGATTTCTCCCTGACTTTGAAATATCCTAGCCTCCGCGGTTGAAAAAGGAATATACAAAAAGTTCGATGGATCTGAAAATTGGTTGGTTGTTCCGGATTCCATCACTCCAACAATTTCAAAGGAATTCTTCTTGGTAAAATTACCAATATCCTGGATGACATACACCATCTGTCCCACAGGATCCATATCCGGGTACAATGTTTCAGCAAGTACATTTCCTATAATTGCTACGGAATTCTTATTCAAATGATCCTCCTCAGAAAAATCACTTCCACTTAAAATATCATATTGCATTACATCCATGTATTCTTCTTCAATACCTAAAACAGTTTCAGAATCATCGCCATAATCACTCTTAATCGTGTAATTGCCCTGTAAAGTAACAATGGTATTTTCAACATTGGGACACATTTCCTCAATATCCATACCATATGAATAGAGTAATGGATACGCATAAGAACTGAACGAAGAAATTGTAATATTCTTTGCACCTAAAGATGAAATACTTTCGGTGACTGAGGCCGTCGTTCCTTCTCCTAAAGCGGCTATGGAAACCACTGAAGTTATTCCAATAACTATTCCAAGCATCGATAGAATCGTACGCATTTTATTATTCCATAAGGATCTTAAAGCTTCAATTATTACTTCCAATTTCTTTCACCTCTGTTGATTCTATTTCCCCATCTCTTATACGAACTACCTTTGATCCCAAGGGCATCATTTCCATGTCGTGTGTAACGATAACGATTGTTTTTCCCATTTTATTCAATTTTAAAAAAAGATTTTCAATTTCTTCTCCGCTCTTTGTATCAAGGTTCCCCGTAGGTTCATCCGCAAGAATAAAAGCGGGATCATTCGATAGTGCCCGGGCGATTGCAACTCTTTGCTGCTGCCCACCGGATAATTGGGAAGGTTTGTGATTCACTCTATCTCCCAATCCTACCAGCTCAAGAAGACCCAAAGCTTTTTTTCTCCTCTCCGACCTATTCATATGAGAATATATCATTGGAAGTTCAACATTTTCAAAAGCAGATAATTTTGGTAACAGATTGTATCTTTGAAAAACGAAGCCGATTTTAGAATTTCGAATTTTAGATAATTTTTTACTTTTATATTTTGAAACATCAATTCCATCAATATCCAGTCTTCCCTTGGTAGAATTGTCCAGACAACCAAGAATATGAAGAAGAGTTGATTTCCCACTTCCCGAAGGACCGATAATAATTACAATTTCTCCTTCACCAACGGAGAATGTAACACCCTTAAGGGCATCGACTTTCACTTCACCCATATCGTACGTCTTCCAGATTTCCTCTAAATGCATTACTATTCTCATCTTTTTCTCCCGCTTAATCTGGTCTGCCGACCGGCGGAGAAAAGTTTTGTAGAGGCCGCTCCCCTTCTCCGGGACTACCGATAAAATTTTCTTCTAAACCATTTAATCTTAAAATTTCTTCCATATCGGGTTGAATTATAAGAACATCCCCAAATTCCACTCCGGATAATATCTGAACGTTATCATCCGTGCTTTCACCGACTTCGACATACACTTTTTCCGGAGTTTCTGAATCGTCTGCCTGTTTCAAAACATAACTTCCCTCCTCATCTTCATAAACCGCATTTGAAGAAACAATATAACCATCAATAAAATCCTGAACAATAAGATTAACATCACAACTAACTCCCGAAATTATACCCTTCTCATAGGGATTTTCGTCCAGTTCAATTTCTATAGGAACAACTACGACCCCACTTGACGATTCTGCCACAGGACTTATAAAATATATGCTGCCCGTAATTTCAACATCATAATTAGGAAAAGATATAACCGCTTTCATTTCATCATAAATCTTACTCATATCAACTTCATCAATCACTCCGGAAACATATACATTTTCATAATCAACTATGGAAACCGCAGCGGATTCATTTGATATCATTTCTCCTTCATTTACATTAACAGAGCTTATTATTCCATTAATTGGTGATTTAATCACTGCATATCCCAAATTTTTTTCTGCCTGCAATAATTTCAACTCTAATAACTTTCTTTCACTCGCGCTTGAGTTCCAGGAATTTTCATAATCATTCAGAGCATTTATGTAATTAATTTGATATTCGGTATCATCTAAAACAGCTATCGTTGATCCTTCTGTCACGTAATCTCCTTCTTTCACAAACACTTTTTCTATATCTGCGGAAATTTTGGAGATAACTTCCCTGGTTTCAACTTCAAGAGTTCCTGTGATACTTATATATTCTGCGGTCTCACTTTCATTTTCACTGATGGGATAAACTAAATATACACTCTCGAAATCTTCATCCACACCAGTATCAACTATCGAAGAAATTGGGTTTATCATCCCTCTTCGATTCCCGTTGAAGGAATCCAAACCATTTGTGGACATGTTTTTTAATATATCCAATAACTGTTCCGGATCATCACTATATTGTTCTTTAATTGTTTCAAACCTCGCTTCGGTTAACGTCTCTGGAATAAGTCCCTGGCCTTTTAAAGATTCATAACTATATTCATTTTTATTTCCTGAAATAAAAAATTTATATGAGAAGAGCGCACTCAAGAAAATTGTTATTATAACTAATAAAATAATTATCACTTTTTTCTTTTTTTTGCTTTTATTCCCTTTTTTACTCATTTTCATCATCCTTCGTGGTCGTTTCTATATCAAAAAAATTCACTTCTGAAATAGTATTTGAATAGATATAAAGGTTTAATTTAGCCAAATATAAGTTCTCAATTTCTCTTTGATAGTCCAGTAAACTTTTTTCATAATTGTTTACCGCTATTTCATAATCTATGTCATTTATGAATCCTGAATCCAAAAGCTTCTTGCTTTTTTCCATTTCTTCTTCATATTCCTTCAAAGAAATTTCAGCTATTTCTACAGATATTTCAGAGGTTTCAAGTTCCATTAAATCTACTTTATAAGTATTTTCATTACCATTAACCAATTCATTCAACTTGAGTGCTTCATAATTCGACTTTCTTTCTTCCACTTCTAAGCTGACTTCTCTGTTAAAAATATCAAACAAAAACTGAAATCCAAAATTCCAGGACAAATCTTCAAAATCGTTAATGCCAAAATTAACGCTGATTTCCGGAAGATATGGTTTGTACCAGGTTTCGTTTATCAATTCTTCTGCTTCTACTCTCAACTTCTGCGCTCTTATATCCAACCTTTCATCCAAATCTACTTTTGGTTCACCATTTTCCGCTATTTCTTTAATCAGTACTTGAAATTCATTATATAAATTTTCATAATAATCATCAAAACCGATAGAAATTATTTGTTTATTATATTCCAAAATTTGTTTTTTCTGTTCTAAAATCTCACTCTTTATTTCGTTTATCGATTCTTCATTATTTTCCGATTCCATTTCTATCTGGAGTAAATTCAAATTATTTTCTGCAATTTCCTTGTTTTTCGAATAGTAATGATAACTTGAAATATCATTCAGAAGCTCTGTGAAAATATCAAATTTAACTTTGATTAAATTAAAAGTCGAATCTAAAAAAACCGCTTCAATATTCAGATTGTTGGATTTTTCATCACTAAAAATATCGTTCAATGAAAGCTTCAAATTCACATTATCCATTTCAATCATATTTTCCGATTTTTGGTTTATCACAAAGGGGATGTTTATCCCCAATGTGATCCCATATATTTCTAAAAAATTTATATCAAAATCAAATTTTTTACTGTTCGTTTCACTTGCAGAAGATGTCGAATAATCCAAACCAAAAGATACATCCGGAATAAAAAATTGACTGATTTCAGAATAATCCTTCAAAGCTTTGTCGAAATTTTCTAAGCTTTTTGTATAATCACTGCTATTATTCAACCTATGCATGTAAAGTTGTTCCATCGTCGATCCAAAAACACTCGTTACTAAGACAAATATTACAATTAATAATATATTGTTTTTCAAAATAAAATTTCCTCCGGCTTTCTCCAACTGGTATTTTTCAATGAATTACCAATCACTAAAAATTAATATCACTGACATCTCCCCCAACAGAAATAATATATTCAATAACTGTATTGTAATAATCTAAAAGAGAGGAATAATAACTATTTTGTGAATTCAACATGTTTGCATAGGAAGACCTGTAATCCATATCTGAAATTGATCCCTTTTCATATCTGATACTAATATCATCGAATTCGTATTTTGAAAGTTCCAAATTTCCATCGTTTATACAAATTGTATTGTATTTATCATTCAAATCTATTATGTAATCTTCATTGGCTTCCTGCGAAGATTTCAAGGCATTCTCATAATTCAGTTTATTCTCTTTAACCTGAATTTCCTGATCTTTTAAATCATATTCCGATGAAAGGCTGGACATGTTTTCCAATACATATTCTGATATTTCTAAAGTTAATTTCGAAGATTTTAAAGAATAGTCGTTGTTCAAATATTCCTCATCCGAAACGAAAAAACTCTCGGGTTTAAATACGTTAAGTACAATTTCATCGAAAGAAATCGATGTCAACTTTGAAAACTCTTCAAGATAATCATTATAGTTCCTTAGAGAAGCATTATAATTTATCTGTTCTTCTTCTAACGACAATTCAGATTCCCTCAAATCTGAATCGGAAACTATCTTTTTCTCGTTCAAATAAATGTTATTATGATAGGTTTCAGAAGCATCGGCCAAATTCATTTCATTAATTTTCAGGCTTATTCCTTCAGTGAAAAGGTTGAATAAATCACTCAAGAAGCTCTGATAAAGTGAGATCATGTCACTTTTCTCTGAATCCATACTTGAATAATAACTATTTTCAGCATTCAATTCATCTTCTTTTGTTGTTACTTCAATCATCGCCTTATCATAATCCATAAGATATTTTTCTTTATTCAGTAAAACTAACTCATAATCGGCATTTCCATTCAGGGAATCACTAAAGAAATCATTCACTGTAACGCAGAACCCAGAAATAAAAATTGTTACAAAAAACATTGAAAAAATAATTTTTTTCATATTATCCTCCTAAATTTTTAAACTATCTTGCTTAATTTTTTATTGAATATTCAAACCAAATGGTCGTTCCTTCGTTTTCTTTACTTTCAATGCCATATTTAAAACCGTGTATAATAAATATATTCTTTATTATTGACATCCCCAAACCACTGCTGTAATCATCTTCATTCCTTGCTCTGTTCACTTTATAAAATCTATCCCACACGCACTTCAAATCTTCTTCACAAATACCACATCCATTATCCTGAATATAAACTCTTACCTTTTCTTCATTTTTGTTCACATATATTTTGATCACTCCATTTTTATCTGTGTATTTTATAGAATTACTAAAAATATTTATCAACGCCTTGTAAAGCTGTTTTTTATCAGCAAAAATATATATGTTCTCAGGAATTTTATTTTCAAATATTATTCTCTTTTTTTCGGATAAAATATTTATTTCCTTAAAAGTGTTTAAAACAAATTCCTTCAACTCAATTTTCTCTAACTTCAATTTGTAATATCCCGCCTCGAGCTCCGATAATTCGGAGATTTCCGATATCCTGCTGTTTAACCTTTTTACCTCATCCATTATTACATTCGAATATTCTTTCAATTTCTCTTCATTTTCCAATTTTATATCCCTTATTAACTCCGCATATACAGAAATACTACTCAAGGGGGTTTTTAAATCGTGGGATGTATTTGATATAAATTCTCTTCTAAAAACCTCTAATTTGCTCAGCTGGTAAGACATCTCATTTATTGAATTAGCCAGCTCCTGAAATTCATCTTTAGATTTAAACACCACTTTTTCATTGAAATTTCCTCTGGCAATTTCAGATGAAACATTTTTAATCGTCACTATTTTTTTTGTGAATGATTTCGATAAAAGCAAGGCCAACAGCGATCCTGCTATCAAAGCAATTCCCGCGATAAAAATAAGTTGTTTTGTTATCAATCCCGACACTTCATTTATTGGATCCAGCGGAGAAGTGATTATCACTGAATAATTTTCCCCATTGAAAATAAAAGGTTTGCCATACACTATTATTTTTAGGTTAAAGGATAATTTATAACTTTGTAAATTATCCCCTCTTATTAAAAATTCTTCATTTTTATTGGCTATTTCAAAAACCAAATTGAAAAATTGATCATATAAATTTGGTGGAATTTTATCAGATATGATATTTCCCGGGAATTCTATAGGCGATTTAGATGTATCTAAGCCCTGTTCAAAATTTCTGTTGAATCTGTCATTAAAAAACAAAGAACTGAAATATGAATCACCCTTTTCGCTCAATATTGCCGCACTTTCTTTACTCACAGAGGTTAACTCAGATATCTGAGTAAAAGCATCATCATTAAATCCTGATTCTTCAATAATATTTATTATATTTTCTGCGGTATTTTTGGCTTCGTTTATCTTCGCTCTGGTGTAATTTTCCTTAAGCATAAAAACTTGAAAAATAAATGTTATTATTATTATTCCCAACACCAAAATCGTATTAATTATCCAAAGTTTAAAAGATATTTTATTCTTCATCACTAAATTCAAATTTATATCCAATTTTCCAGATTGTTTTAACATTATCCCTTCTGGAACCCAGTTTCGCACGAATCTGTTTAATATGTGTATCTACCGTCCTATAATCAAGAATTTCCGAGTTACCCCAAACTTTCATTAACAACGCTTCCCTGTTGAACACCTTTTTTTCATTTTCCAAAAGAAAAAGAAGCAAATCATATTCTTTTGGAGTTAATTCTAGTTTTATTCCATCTATTGCTATTTCTCTCTGACTGTTGTTTATCGAAAAACCATCTTTCAATTTTATTGTTCTATATTCCTCGCCTTTATATCTTCTAATAATGGCAGCAATTTTAGCTGACAATTCTTTTAAACTGAAAGGTTTCTGCATATAATCATCCGCTCCCAGTTCATATCCCTTTAATCTGTTGTATTCTTCTCCTTTTGCTGTTAAAACCAATATTGGAGTTTTTTTAGCACTTCGATTCATTTCAAGGATATCCCATCCATCAAGGCCGGGTAGCATTATATCTAAAACAACAAGATCATATTTGTTCTTCATAATTTTATCCAATCCGTCATTTCCATCAAAAGACTGTACAACCGAATAATTCTGATCATTTAAATAAATCTTTATTGCATTAGAAAGATTTCTGTTATCTTCTATTATTAATATATTTTTCATATCAACATCCCTCTTTATCATTATAACCCCTTTTCCATCCATTAAACTTTCAATGGTTTTTATAAATTACATAAACGATTATAAAAATAATTTGTGATGAATATGTGATCACAAAAACGGACTTGCCAAAGGCAAGCCCAAACTATTTATTTAATCTCTACGCTTATTGAGAATGTACCTCCACCGTTGATTTTATTCAACAGATTTTTTGTATATCTAAAAGCGATTTCCTGTTGTTCTTCAACACTGATTGAAACATTTTTATCTCCATCAATCAAACCGAAGTTTGCATAATTCGAGTTGTTCCCTCCTGCTATATACACATAAGCTGTAGTATCATCAGGTAAAAGTGATCTTAAATTTCTAATTTCCGACACTGTTGTTATTGTATCTTCAGAACCATATATTGACAGTACCTGTAATTCAAGATCGTTATCCGCTGTAAAATCCGTTAAATCGACTGTCGCCGCATCGGATCCCCAAAGTAACAGGCCTTCCACTACACCATCTTCAACTAAAGCGGAATGCGATTCTACAAATTCCGCTGCCATGTTACCGCCTTCACCATGACCACCTATCACCCATATTCCGATTTGAGAATTACCTTCTATTATTGCATTCGATTCTTCAAAACCTGCTCCGGATTCCAAGACAAAAACCGTAAATCCCTCTTCAGCAAATTCCATTCCCGCTACCGAATATGCTTCTTTTTCCACATTAGATTGAGGATAAAAAATTAGTCCCACATCTTTTGAATCCACAGTGGGTTCAAAAATCAAATAATCTTTTTCTTCACTCACCTGCACAAATTCATTTCCTGTTAATGCTTCTTTTGCTGCCGAATCCAGTACCCTTGAAAATGAAAAAATCCCTACCAATGCCACTAACAAAACCACCAATAAAATCTTTTTCATCTTGATTAATTCCTCCTTTATTTTCTAAAATAAGCTTCTTGCTCTCTTCCTGAGTGCACAACTATGTGCTCAAATAGATTCTATATTCCATTTTTGAGCTAAAAATGAGGAATTTTTGATAGAAATGTGATTGAATGATTTTTTTGTTTTTTAAAAAAGAGAAATATCTAGGATAATTCTCTGGATAGCTTCACAAAACTTTCTATATGATAAGTATTTGGAAACAAATCGAATATAATAATATTTTTAATTTCAAATCCTTCTTCAATGAGTCTATTTAAATCCTTTGCCAACATCGAAGGATTGCAAGACAGATAGTATATGTTTTTTTCAACCTTTTTTGAGATATTTTCAACAAGATTTTTACATCCCATTCGAGGAGGGTCAATAAAAATATTTTCATATTTTTTTTCATTTCCAGATAAAAAATCAAATACATCTGATTCTATTGGAAAGACATTATTTATATCGTTTAATTCAAGATTATTCTTTAAAGAATCAATCGATCCCGGACTGTTTTCTACAGAAATAATTTTTTCAAATTTCTTAGAAAAGGGAATCGAAAAAAAACCATTCCCACAATACAGCTCAAGTAGTTCCTTTCCATTTTCAATCAGTTCAGATATTTCATATATCATATTTTTTAAAAGAAATTTATTGTTCTGGAAAAAAGAAAATGGATGAATCGTATATTCATACTTATCTACTTCCTGAATAAAAGGTTTATCCGTACTGCTATACATAATTTCACCTGCCAAAACTAACTTTTTATAATTATTTAGACCTATCACAAATGAGCACTTTTCAAATTCATTTTTTATCGATTCAAAAAATTTTATCAAAGCATGACTTTTCTTACTCAGCATAATAATAATCATATTTTCATTCGAATTGTTCTCTCTTATAACCAGATGGGTAATTTTTTTCTTTTCTTCTATCTTAAGATGTGAAGTGTTGATTTTTTTTTCTATTTTTTCTTTTAATAAAATCATTTTCTCCGAACAAAGAACACAGTTCTCTATGTGTACTTTATCCTTTGAGCCTTTTTTATACATACCAAACTTTAATTTCATTCCGCTAAAAATTGAGATAAATTCCATTCTGTTTCTATAGTACAAATTGTCATCATATATTATTTTTTCAATATT
>JASGMR010000081.1 GCA_030156385.1 Kosmotogales bacterium | reverse complement strand
ATACATGGTGACAAAAGCTATCACTCAAGAATCAGGGGAGGCGAATACATATCCAGAGTAAGAATTTCCGATGAACCTTGTTATACAATGGCTGAAGTCCCCGACATGGTGATTTCACTGAGTTCCGAAGTTACTAATTCGATGGAGAATATTTTTAAAGATTCTACGGTAATAATTGCGGATGAAGGGGATAAAGACCTCAAAGGAAATATTTTACAATTTGAATTTAAAAAACTAGCTAAAGAAATAGGTAATGTTCTTACGATGAATGTCTTGATTATTTCTTCAGTTTTGAATCTTATGGATATTCCCTTCGATATTCCCGAAAAGATCATAAAAGATAAATTTGCAAAAAAAGAAGATGCCATGAAGATGAATTTGAAGGCATTGAAAGTGGGATATGGTATAAATTTGGGAATAAAGAAACCTGTACTTGATAAAAAAAGAAAAGATGAAATGGTTGTATTAACAGGAACAGAAGCGGCAGGACTTGGGGCCATCAGTGCTGGCTGCAAATTTCTATCGGCTTACCCGATGACTCCAGGAAGCGGAGTTATGCTTTATCTGGCAAATAAAGCCGAAAAATATGGAATAGTAGTTGAACAGGCGGAAGATGAAATAGCTGCAATTAACATGGCCATTGGGGCTTCATTTTCGGGGGCGAGAGCAATGGTAACGACTTCCGGAGGTGGTTTCAGTCTTATGGAAGAGGGAGTCAGTCTTGCCGGAATAACGGAAACTCCCGTGGTAATCGTAGATGCGCAGAGGCCGGCGCCCGCCACTGGATTGCCTACCAGGACCGCACAGGAAGATTTTTTTCTCACATTGAAATCAGGGCACGGAGAATTTGCCAGATATATAGTCGCTCCCCGAACATCCAAAGAGGCATTCGAGCTGACAGAGAAGGCATTTTATATGGCGGATAAATATCAAATCCCTTCTTTCATTTTGATGTCGCAACAACTCGTTGATTCGGAAATGACGGTTCTTAAACCGGAAAGTAATAAAGAATATAATGAAAGATTTATCATCGATGACGCTGATGAGAACTATAAAAGATTCTTTTTAACCGAAAGTGGAATTTCTCCAAGAGCCATTCCGGGGGGAAAAGCTATCGTAAAAGCGGATAGTGATGAACACGATGAAGAGGGAATAATTACCGAAGATTTGAAAATAAGAGTGCAGATGGTTGAAAAGAGGGTAAAAAAAGAAGAAGATATTCTAAAAGATATAAATCCTCCATTGAAGTATAATTTAAATTCTGAAGTAATCCTGATAGGCTGGGGAGATTCCTGGGGAGTAATAGATGAAGTATGCAGGAACAACAGACTCGGTTATCTTCATTTCAATGAGTTGTATCCGATAAAAGAGGAATTTTTGGAAGGTCTGAAAAATAAAAGATTGATCAGTGTTGAGGGAAATTTGAAAGGACATTTTGCTGAATTTTTGAGATCAATATCGGGATTGGAATTTGAACATATAGGAAAGTACGATGGAAGGCCGATTCATCCGGACTGGCTTGAGGATAAGTTGAGAGGGGTTGATGTTTTATGAAGTTTTTGAGAGAATGTGAACCTGCCTGGTGTCCCGGATGTGGAAATTTTCCCATAAGAAATTATCTTGCAGAGGCTTTGGAAGAATTGGAGCTTGATAAAGAAAATATATTGATGTGTACCGGGATTGGTCAGGCAGCAAAAATGCCTCATTATCTTGAATTAAATTTTTTCAACGGACTTCACGGTAGGAGTTTACCTGTTGCTTTTGCGGCGAAGGCTGTGAATCCTGATCTGACAGTTATTGCAGAATCCGGCGACGGTGATATGTACGGTGAAGGTGGGAACCATCTGTTCGCAGGAATCAGAAGAAATGTTGATATAACCGTTCTTGTACATGACAATCAAATCTATGGGTTGACTAAAGGGCAGGGCTCTCCTACAACTGCACAGGGTCAAATAACAACTTCTCAGGTGTGGGGTGTTACAAATGAACCTTTGAATCCTTTGGCCTTTGCTATTTCAATGGATACCAGCTTCGTGGGGAGAACATGGTCAGGAGATAAAGAACATTTCAAAAAAGTGGTAAAGGCGGCTATAAATCATAAAGGATTTTCGCTGGTTGATATTATGCATCCCTGTGTTTCTTTCAACAAAGTTAATAACTTTTCCTGGTATAAATCCCATCTGTACGATGTCAATGAAAAATATCCTGATTATGATCCAAAAAACAGAGTTAAAGCATTTGAAGTTGCCGTAGATACCGAAGAGAAATTCCCAATGGGAATCATTTATATCAACGATAAAAAGACCTATCATCAGATGCATCCAGTGTTGAAAGATGGAAGGGTAATTGTAGAAAACAGAATTAAAGTGGATGTCAGTGATGAATTTGAAAAGTATAAATAAAAACGTAAGTTTTTATCATTTATGAACCGTTTTAGGCCTCATAATCGAAGGGTGGAGAAAATATCTCCGCCCTTCGTCATTATAATTGAATTTTAAAACGATTTATACATATATTTGTTCATACAAAGTATTAAAAATTAATTTATAAATATGTTCAGGAATATCCTTTAGAATGCTTATTCTGCGATTTGTGTTACCGATATGATTTCTCAGATTTTAAATTTTCCATCTCTGTATATGAGTTCTCCATCTGCATATATTTCTCCACCGCTTCTCATATCACACAACATGTCCCAGTGAATATCAGATTTGTTTTTCCCCCCTGTTTGAGGGTAAGCAGCGCCAAGAGCCATGTGTACTGTTCCACCAATTTTTTCGTCGAAGAGCATATTTTTTGTGAATTTCTGTATGTTGTAATTTGTACCCATTGCCACTTCACCCACGTTTTTCGCACCCTCGATTTTTAAGATCTCATTCAGAAGTTCTTGGCCCTTTGAAGCTTCAGCCTTTACAACCTTTCCATCTTTGAATGTCAATATGACGTTTTCTATTTCTTTTCCATGAAAAATTCCCGGAAAAGAAAATCGGATATGTCCATTTATAGAGTCCTCAACCGGTCCCGTGAAGACTTCACCCGATGGAAAATTTTCGTGTCCATCACTGTTCATCCATTTTCTTCCTTCAATTGACATTCTGATGTCCGTGTCTTTTGAAACGATCTTCAATTGTTTTTTTGTATCCAAAAAATTGACATATTTTTGCTGGATATCATGAATTTTATTCCATTCTTCAATGGGATCGCAGGAATTCAGATGGCAGGCATTGAAAACAAAATCCTCATATTCACTTAATGACATGGAGGCTTCCTGCGCATCAGCAATTGTGGGAAACTGTGTTCCGCACCATTTCAGTTCTTTTTTACCTGATCTTTCCATGAATATTCTCATTATTTTGCCTGCGGCTTTAGATTTCAGACCAATTTTTTCCGGTGAAATATTGGTCATTGCTCTGGTATTCTGATTTGCCCAAATACTGAAAAAAGCATCGTACGTTTTTACGTCGTTAATATTTGATTCTGGAATATATTTTATTTGCTCATCTGTACCGTATTTGTAAAGAATTTCACCGAGTTCATCGTCAAAAATTTTTACTTTGGGAAGTGCTCCTGCCAGTAAAGCCTCCTTATAGGCAGCTTTAATGAGCGGAAGAGCAACATGATTTCCTTCAATTAAAAGTTTTTCACCCGCCTTCAAATAGAGCGAATAGTTAATTATTGTTTTGGCCTGCATAATTATTCTTGGGTCCATAAAACACCTCCGAATTTATGAATAATCAATATTAGCATTGATGGAACACAAAGTTTTAGTTACGAAAGACATTATTACAGATCGATCAAGCAATCCACGGCTATCCAGAAGATCTTTTCTCTGAAATTTTTTGTTTCGGGATGATATCTTACATCCCATTCCTTACCGCTTACATCATCCCCGGCAGAAAGAATCTGACCGAAGGGAATATTTCTGAATTTTGCAACTGCCATGAGGGCAGAAGCTTCCATTTCAACAGTTAAGCATCCTTCACACAGCCTTTTTTTTACCAGTTCTTCAGTCTCACGATAAAAACCATCTGTTGTCCAGGTTTTCCCCTTCGTAAAAGGAATATTCAATTTGTTAAAAGTACTTTCCATGCTTTTTATTACGGATTCATCTGCATTTATTTCTCTTGAGGGTTTCAAATAGTGATAAGATGTACCCTCGTGTCTGACTGCGGAATCAATCAGAATGATAGTTCCGCGCTTGATTTTTTTATCGAGAACTCCTGCCGAACCACATGCTATAGTCTTTTTTATACCATATGCAATGAGCTCATCGAAGTAACCTGCAGCACAGGGAGCTCCTAATCCGGGATTGAATACAACAATTTCTTCATTTTTTACCTTCATTTTATACAGATTGAACTTTGCAACTATACTATTAAGTGTTTTTAAATGAATTAGTCTGTTTTCACTGAGTAATTTGTCAATAATTTCAGCGTAAAAAACGAGTACGGCTTTTTCGGGTAATCCTTCTATAGGTTTTAAAACTTTTGAAGGTTCTATGACTGCAGGAACTATATCGTGAAATTCTAAAATTGGAAATTCTTTATCCAAAAAATCACCTCCCGATTATTGTTTGAATTATAGTATATTTTATCTTTTTATTTTCATATATTTGGTTTCTGCAATGCGGTGAATACAGAAAATATTTAAAATTTTCATAAAGAGTCTGTTGCTGAGTTTGATCTATTGTTATGTGAGAGTTATAATTATTATGCTAGTTTTATTTAAGAATTTTGTATGAAAATTTGTGAAAAATACGAATGGTTGAGGATTCAGAATGGCCGACTGAAGAATAATAAAATTGATTTGAATTGAAAACAATATTTAATCAGAATAGTTTATTCAGATCGGTGGAATTTCAAAATATAAAAATTCAATTTTAGGAGGTTTTTTATGATTAAGAAGATTTTTGTTTTGTTATTAATTGTCTCCATTTCAACGTTCATTTTTGCAACAATTTCCGGAACTATTTCCGAGGTAGATAAATACGGCAACGTACATACAGATATTTCAGAAGCAGTATTTATTGAAGGAGGATTTGAACTGGGAGATATGCTGGGAGTGAAGGCTGGAGAAAATGCACTGACCGCCCCCTTTGTAACAACATATGGTGATGTTGACAGAGGGACCCCGTTGGTAAGAATTTCGGGTGGAAACGTCATGATGGCTATCAATTACGGTAATTTTGCTGAAACTTATTCATTGGAAACAGGTTCAAAGGTTTCCTTCGATATTTTAGAAAAGGGATCATATAAAGAAGAACTGGAAATTCGACATTTGGTTAGAACTGACGAGAGAGAAGATTATGCGAGTGATGAAATTTTTGCGAATTTCAGAGAAGTTGATATGGGAAATATAGGTAAAGGAATTCTTTATAGATCTTCCCATCCATCAATAGATGATCCAAGAGCTCCTTATGCGAATTCTTTAATAGAAAATGCGGGGATAAAAACGGTTATAAATCTTTCTGACTCTGATGAGGAGCTGGCAGAGAATTTCAATTATTCTGATTATTATAAATCAATAGCGGATAATGGAAACCTTATTAATCTGAATATGAGTGTGGATTTGTTGAGCGATGCATTTGCTTCCAAATTGAAGAGCGGATTGTTATTTATGATTGAGAAGGAACCACCGTATTTAATTCACTGTGTTGAAGGAAAGGACAGAGCCGGGATGGTCGTCGCTTTGCTTGGGGCACTTATGGATGCGCCTGCAGAAGATATTTTTTCCGATTACGTTGTATCTTATGAAAATTACTATAATGTGGAAAACGGAACTCCAGCATACGACGCTGTTGAAAACATCATAATAGATATTTTTGAGACTATTAACGATGGAGATCCTGTGAATGATGAAAATATTAAAGAGGTTGCGCTTAAATATTTAACTGAAAGGGTTGGATTGACTCCAGAAGAAATAGATTCTCTTGAAGCGAAATTGAAATAGATGAATGTTTTAAGAAAACCCGGTTTATCCGGGTTTTTTCAATTTTATCCAGAGAGATACAGTAAGATAAAATCTGAAAAATTTGCTGTGAATGAGCATTAAAAATTGAAAAGATTTGTTTTGTGAGAATCTGGGTAAAAATTTATATGAGAAAAGGATTTTCAATATTATTGAATGGTAAAAATCAGAAAATAATGAAATTTATTTGAAAACTGATTCATGTGATTATATTAAATCAACTTGAAATATTGTTGATAAGGTTCTTATAGTTTTAGATGGAGGTAAAAAATGAAAAAAATAGCTGTTTTGACATTTAGAGGAGAGAAATCCTGCTTTATGCATGCTTTGCTTAATGTAGTTGATATGAATGACAGAGGTTTCGATGTTACTATGGTTATGGAAGGTCAATCACTTAAATTACTCTCTGAGATAACAAAAAAGGAAGATAAATTGTTTTCGTTGTACAATACCATAAAAACGAAGGGATTGATAAGCGCGGTGTGTAGAGGGTGTGCAAAGATGCTTGGTGTATTGGAAATTGCGGAGAAAGAAAAATTACCCGTAATCGGGGATATGAAAAATCATGTGTCTCTTGCCAGGTATATCGAAGAAGGATATGAAATAGTCACATTTTAATTTTATGGTGATAAAAATCAAACCCGACTGAATTTTTGGAAATTAATCATATCAGCACACCATGATTCAAAGAAAAATTAAGAAGTAATCATGTGAAATTGTGAGTATGTTATGCGTGATCCTTTACTTTATGGAATAAAGATTGAAGAAACCGGGGAAAAAATTAAATGAACTTAAAAGAGTTTGTGAATGAAAAAAGGCTTATTGCTCCTTTAATGGGAGTTCCAGGAGCAAAATTTATCGGCAGCGATTTGGGAGAGATGCTTTTGAATCCAGTCATACATGTCAGAAGCATATTGAAACTCAATGAAATGTTCAATCCAGACATATTATTCATGGCGATGGATTTATCAATTGAGGCGGAGGCGCTGGGTCTGAGTGTTGTTTTTGAACCACATAAACATCCGAAGATAAAAAACTTCTTTGTTCTAACCGAAGAAAATCCAGAATCTCTTAATTGGAAAGGATTTTTTAGAAGTAAAAGGATTGAAGATTATTTGAAATCTGCCGAAATACTGAAAAAGAGAACGAATGTACCGCTTGCGGCATATGTTGCGGGGCCGTTCACGCTGACGACACTGTTGATGGGAATGGAGAAAATGAAAACTGAAATTACAGAGAATCCAAAATTTGTAAAAAAAATTATTCTTAGATGTTCGGAATTGATCGAAGAATATGCAGAAAGGTTACAAAAAGCAGGAGCCGATTTAGTCGTTATGCTTGAACCCATTGCAACGTTCCTGTCTCCGGAAGCGTTTTGTAGATTATGTGGAGTGTACATAAAAAAAATAGTGAATAGTGGAAGAATCGAGAATCCCATTTTACACATATGTGGTGATACTACAAAACTTTTAAAAGAAATGGAAAAAACAGGTGTACCGGCTTTGAGCTTAGATTCAGGAGTTGATTTATTTTATGCTTCGGAAATTTTGAACGAAGGAACGATTATTATTGGAAATATAAATCCCATCCTTTTTAAAGATGGGAACAAAGAGGCTATAAAAGACTTAACCGAAAATCTGCTGGCGAAAATGAAGTACAGAAAGAATTTTATATTAAGCACGGGATGTGATATACCCTACGATTCAAGAGAGGAAAATATCCGGGAATTTTTCAAGGTGTTTAAAGAATTCACACAATAAAGATAATAGAATATTAGAAAATGGTCAACACCGATAAAAAGCTAATGTGAATCCCGATAATATAATTCTTATCTTCATTATTTTAAAGTTCAAAGATTGTACAAAAATTGGACTTTTAAAAACAAATTTTTTATATTATACATTATTAAATAGAAAATATTTGATAAATGAAATTTAAAAGCTCTTTAATTGTTTTTTATGACGAGTATGGGTCTCTTTCCATCCCATGATCCCAAATCGATCAAGTGATTATCAATTGTTTGATGGGCAAAATAGTCGTTCGGTTTAACATGATTATGTATTGAAATATAATATGCTCTTTTGCTATTGTAAGTGGGATCATCATAAAGTTTAATAAAGGCCTCACTTCTGTATTCGTTTAAAGAAAGTCCATTCATTAAATCTTCTATATTTTCTCCTGCTGAATAAAAATTAATAAGATCCTGCCAGTCGGCTACTCTGTATTCGGTACCAAAAACATTAAGTATTATTTCGTCCCAATTTGAATTGTAAGAATATTTTTGTCCTGTCAGACCAAAGTTTTTATAAATTATTCCATATTCCTGTGTATAGGAATTTTCAATATCTTTTTTTATAGCTAAAATTTTTCTTTCGCCGTTCCACGATCCCAAGCTCACAAGAAAATTGTCTATATTTTCATGCGCAAGATATCCGGAAGGTTTATTGTGATCGTGTCTTGAGAGAAAATAATATCTTGAAGAACTGAATAAGGGATCACCGTTTAAAGTTATAGAGATCTCTGATTGATATTCACTCAATCCCAGTTCATCAAGAAGTTTTGATAAATTTCCCCCTGAATTATAATATTCTTTTATATCATTCCAATCTGCTACTCTGTATTCTTCTCCGAATAGATTATTTATTATTTCATTCCAATTGGATGTACACAAATATTTAGAATCGGTGACGGCAAAATTATCAAAATATATCACCTGACTCAATAAAAGCGTTGATAAAATACAAAAAAATGATATAACAGTGATCATTCTATAAACCATATCAGCACCTCTTTTGTTTTTAAGGATTACATTACTATATCGATTTTATCATTTTACATGAATAAACTGCTAATAGTAAAAATATATCGGTTTATAAAATATATAAAATTAAAAATTACATAAAAAATGAACTAATTTGGAAGGTTTTAATGGATAAACGAGTTTGATCGAATATATTTGACTGTAATCGCATTTTCATATATTTAATATCGGTGATAATATATTGTTAGTTTCTGAAACTAACAAATAAGGAGAAAATATGTTGAATCTTTTTTCTGATCCCTTAGGGGCAAAGCCCACAATTTTAAAAAATTTAAATTTATCGGCAATAGTGAGAGTTTTAATGAAATACCATCCCATTTCCAGAACGGAAATATCAAAAAAGACCGGGATAAGTAAAGCCACAGTCAGCAAACTCATAAGTATACTCGGAGATGAAAACTATTTAATTGAAGTTGGGAAAAAAGATTCCAAGGGTGGGAAGAGACAGGTATTACTAGGTTTAAATCCTGAGAAGGCAAAGAACATCGTAGTAGATATCAGTTTAAGAGAAACCACGATAGCAGTCGTGGATTTTTCATATAACCTCTTCAATAAGAGGGTATTCAAGACAGTTTCGAATCTTTCAAAATTTATAAAAATCCTGGTGTCAAATTTAAAGGAAATAATAGATGAAACAAAAATTGCTCCATTTAAAATAGTTCTTTCGGTCTCGGGTACTGTCGACTCAAATCTTAAAAAAATATATGATGTACCTCTTTTAAACTGGAAAAATATTTTGCTTGCAGATATGATAGAGCTTCAACTTCACAACATTGGAATTTCTTCCGAGGTTATTATGGAAAATGATGCCAATTTGGGAATAATTTCAGAAGTTATGTTGAATTCAAAAATTTCTACCAGAAATAAGAATACGGTTTTTATTTTAGTAAAAGAAGGCATAGGACTAGGATTATTTTTAAACAATGGATTTTATTTTGGAAGAACACATTCCGCGGGAGAATTCGGGCATATGATTATCAATATGAACGTGGATAAAAAGCGAAAGTGGCTTGATTTGGCGGGTTCTGAAGAGCTGGAAAGGTTCGTTGGTTCCAATAACATAGAT
>JASGMR010000009.1 GCA_030156385.1 Kosmotogales bacterium | reverse complement strand
ATCAGCACTCAACTGCTTACTACCAGATACAGACAGTGACAATTCAGCAATTTTCTTACTCAAAGCAAATACAAGTTCCTCCAAAGAGGCATCAGCGGCATCAATATAACTTAACATTCTATCTAATACCTGCGCTAATTCATATCTTGTAACAGTTTCGTCTCCTTTAAAAGAACCGTCCGGGTAACCATTCATCACTCCAGCATCCACTACATTAGAAACCGCTTCATAAGCCCAATGATCCTCGGGTATATCTGAAAACAACCCTACAGAGCTTGTCGCAAACACAGCTGTAAGAAATAATGTAGCCAACACAACTAGAATCAGCTTTTTCATTAATCCTACCCCCTTATATTATGAAAATTTAATTCAATTATACTATATAATTCTGGATGAAATCAAGGTTACTTAGTTATTAAACAATTACTTTATAAAATTTTTTCTTACCTATTCTGAAAAAGTCGCCTTTTTTTACTTCTATTTCCATAAACGGATCAGTTACAATATTGTTATTATATTTCACTGCATTCTGACTGATCAATCTTCTTGCTTCACTTCTGGATTTTATATTTAAATATTTATTCATGATTGTAATGATATCAAGATTATTCTCATGAATTTTAATTTCCGGCATTTCTTCAGGAATATTTTTTTTCTGAAATACGTTAATAAAATTATTATAAGCTTCTTCTGCTTTTTCTTTTCCATGAAATTCCGATGTTATATCGCAAGCAAGCTTAAGCTTTATATCTCTGGGATTAACCTTTTTGTTTTTTAATTGCTCAACAACTTCTTTTATTTCTTCGGGGTAACAATCAGTCAACAATTCCATATATTTCACAATTAATTTATCAGGTATAGACATCAATTTACCAAACATATCGATATTAGTGTCTTCAAAAGCTATATAATTATCATAGCTTTTTGACATTTTCAGATTTCCATCGGTACCCTCAATGAGCGGAAATGTTAAAACGCATTGTGGTGATAACCCGTATTCTTCCTGGATTTTCCTGCCTACAAGCAAATTAAAAAACTGATCATCGCCCCCAATTTCAACATCAGATTTAATTTCAACCGAATCCATAGCCTGCGCCAACGGATACAAAAACTCAGCAATACTTATTGTTTCGTTATTTTTATATCTTTGTGAAAAATCGTTCCTCTCAAGAATTCTTGCAACCGTATATTTGGAAGCCAACCTTATGACGTCTTCAAAATTCATTTTATCAAGCCATTCGGAATTAAACCTTATTTCTGTCTGATCACCGGAAAGAATTTTTGTAGCCTGTTTAATGTATGTTTGCGCATTTTCCTCCGCTTCTAACTTAGTGAGCATAGGTCTGGTTTTGGATTTACCCGTAGGGTCACCTATTCTTGCAGTGAAATCACCTATTATTAAAACCACCTTGTGCCCAAAATTCTGAAATTTCTTTAATTTCTTCAGAACAACTGCATGCCCCAGATGCAAATCCGGACGGGAAGGATCAACACCAAGTTTTATTCTTAAAGGCCTTCCTAAACTCAATTTTTTTTCCAGTTCAGGTTCTGAAACAAAAGACACCGAATTTTTTGTCAGTATCTTCACCTGTTCTTTAATAGATTTTTCATCCATTATTATAATATTATGCTACCGAAGGGAACGCATTATATATTACCCAAGCAATAACAACACTGTTGGTCATAAACGCTATTGCAAGTCCTAGAGTTATCTTTCCAACAGTATCTAAACCCTTCTTTCTTCCAAAAGTGGTATTTCCACCACCACCAAAAGATCCTCCAAGTTCCGAAGTTTTTTTCATCTGCTTAAGAACAAAGTAAGTGAGCGCAACGCATAATACTATATGTAGTCCAATTAATAAATAAGCTAATACAACCATTGTCGTGTTATACCTCCTAAGATATTTTTTTCCCACTGTATTATACTATAAGTGTAGAATGGAAAAAAATCAAGTATTAAGGAGGAAAGTTTGAAAAAAGTTCTAATTTATCTTCCATTAGAACCGGAAAAAGCAAAGATAAATAATTTACCTGTTAAACTTCCCGTTCTTCTGGAGGATCTGGAAGATGCAAAAAATTCGAACAACATAGATCTCAATTTAATATTAAGAGGGCTTGAAGCTCAATACAAAATTAATCCTTCAGATGAATATTATTCATCATATTATATGTACTATTTATTTGAAAAAGCAAAAAAATACATCAATGATAACGAACTAATAAAAGCCCGAAAAATTCTTGAAAAAACAAGAACAATCAAAGAAGATTACAGATATTTCTTCTTTCTCGGTTTAATAGAAGTAAAGGAAGTAAAAGTGGATATTGCAGAAATCCTATTTAAAAAGACTTTAGCTATAAGCAAAAATTTCTATCCTGCTCTTTATGAATTAGGAAAGATCTATAAATTAAAAGAAGAATATGAAGATGCGGTGGAATATTTTTCAAGATCTATCACTGCATCAAATAATAATTTTCTTTTGCCATTAATCGATATAATTGATTGTTATTTGGAATCAGGTGAATACAACAACGCCCTTTATATAATAGAAAATCTGAATGAAAAATTTCCGTTCAAAGAAGAAATTCTTTTACGAAAAGGAATAATATATAATGAACAGCAAAAATTTTCAAACGCTGCAAAAACATTTTCGGAAGGTTTAAAAATTTCAAATGACTGGAAATTATTTTATAACCGTTCTTTTTCTTTTTTGAAACTTGGAGAACTCTACAAATCATATACAGATTTAAAAAAAGCCACGGAGATCAGTAATTTTATCGAAATTGAATATGAAATGGGGCTCATTCAGAAAAAAATGGGTTTTTTTGAAGATTCACTCAGCAGCCTTCAAAATTATTTTAAAAATTCAAACGATGAAAAAGCGTTGTATGGAATGGTGAGGCTATTAATAAACTTAAGTAGATTTGAGGAAGCAGAAAAATTGATTCTGGATCACAAAATGGAAACGATAACAGACGTTTTAGAAAAATTTAAAAACATCTATTTTATTAATCCATATAAATCAAACTTATCTAAAAACAGATTTGATTTGATTTTAAAGAATTTCGGAAATACAATTGACAAAAAAGTAAATTATGAAGAAATTATAAAAAACTTAGCATCGATCTCTAAAAGCAAAAGAATTACAAATATGAAAATGGGTGTTATTTCCGAACCTTCTGAATTTGAATATTCTCTAACAATTTTTTATCTGGAGAACTTAATAAAATTTTTTCCGAATTTTAATGAACTGGAATTGTTTTCATATAGATTTCCCTTTATAGTTTCTGGAAAAGGAAATTTCACCGCCGTATGCAGAATCATGTTGTTAATTGTTAAAAGATTGGTCTTTATAGGTGTTTTTGATTTTAGAAATTTCCTTGACGAAATAATTGAAGAGATAAAAGATTTGTCTTTTCCACTCGCTTCAAATATTTCGAAACTGAATTATAAGAGATTGATTGACCTTGATACGGCCCTTGAGATGGAACCAATAAGTTGTTTTAAGTTCTTAATTAAAATTTTTTCTATTTTGGAAAATAATGGCTACAATGAAGCAATTGGCAGAAATGACGAATTATCGTTTTTCTTCAAATTTCTAAAAAAAATAAAGGATGTGATTTAATGAACGAAGAATTATTAGTAAAATTTACCGACTATATTCAAAATTTAGATGTAAATAATATGTCTGAAGAAGCTATATTGTCAAAAATAAAAGAAAATTTCTCCGAAGATGAACTTCTTCAAATACTTGAAATCTTGGGCCCATTACTCGGAAATGTCCAGGAAATGGTAGAAAATCCCAAAAAATTCTTCCTTGGGAAATCAAATGAAGAAGCGATGAAAATGATAGAAGAATCAAAGAAAAATAAAGAAGGCGCTTAAAAGCGCCTTCTTTTAAACTTTAAACATTTATCAATTTCTCTTCCTTTGTAAGTTTATCGTATTCTATCAATCCCTTAGCCAGAATTGAACTGGCAAGTTTTATTTTTTCATCATCCAGAACATACGCAACTCTTACTTCTCTTTTCCCGGAATCTTTTGCAACATAAAAACCGCTTAATGGTGCCACCATTGTCGTATATCCATTTACATTGAAATCTGTGAGTAACCACTTAACAAATTTTTCACTATCATCAACAGGTAACAGAACAGAAACATAAAATGCCCCTTTAGGCTTTTTAAAATATAAACCATCTACTTTATTGAGTTCTTCATAAACGATATCTCTTCTGTATTGATATTCCTTTTTAATATTATTTATATATTCTCTTCCCAGCGAAAGCAACCCAATCGTTCCTATTTGAGGAAGAGTAGAAGGACTCAATCTGGCCTGCGCTATTTTTATAACTTCTCTGTGAAAATCTTTGTTTTTCGTAGCCAACAATCCCACTCTTGCACCACAAGCACTGTATCTTTTTGAAATACTGTCTATCATTATGATTCTATCAGAATAATCTCCAAAGCTAAGAATAGAAAATGGTTCCAGGTTATCAAAAACGAATTCTCTATAAACCTCATCACAAATTATCCATAAGTTGTATTTTTTCGCTAGTTTCAATATTCTTTCTATTTCATTTTTCGAATAAACCGCTCCGGTAGGGTTACATGGATTTGAAAATAAAATCGCTCTGGTTTTTTCCGTTATTTTATTTTCAAAATCAATTATTTCGGGCATTTTATAACCTGCCTCAGGGGTTGTACTAACGGGCACAAGATTCACATTTACCATTCCGGCAAATCCCTTATAATTGGCATAAAATGGTTCTACTACAAGGACTTCATCTCCAGGATCTGCTATTACAGAGAGACTCATAATTATTGCTTCGCTTCCACCCTGAGTGATTACTATCTCATCCGACGATAGATTTACATCGTAATAATTATAAAACTCACAAAATTTTTCTCTCAGTTCCACTATTCCAGCAGAATGACTGTAAGAATCAATATTATGTGAATAATTTTTAATATAATCAAAATAAATTTGAGGGGTTTTAATATCGGGCTGTCCAATATTCAGGTGTAGAACCTTGATTCCTCTTTTTTTTGCTTTTTCGGCATAAGGTATTAATCTTCTTATGGGTGAAGCTTGCATATTGTTAACTCTTTCAGAAATATTCACTAGCCACCTCCAGATTAGATTTATTTTACTATTAATATATTATATTATAAAAATGAAAATGTTAAGTTCTTCAATATTCAAATTTAGTATTATATCATTGTTCTTTGCATTCTTTTATCGGTTATTACCATATTTCAAAAATTATCTCAATTTTATATAATGTAAATAAATATATTCAAGGAGGTTGATAATGATTTATAACATAATAATAGGTGCATTAATGGGAATAGCAAATTTAATTCCGGGCGTGAGTGGAGGTACAATTGCTCTCATTGGAGGAATATATGATAAATTGATCAATTCTATTTCTTCATTTACAAGTTTTAAATTCAAAAAAGATGATATCATTTTTCTTTTGGAAATTATAATCGGAGCATTAACGGCAATATTTGCTTTCTCTTTTTTGATCAAATATTCGCTTGACAACAATCCCTCATTAACGTACGGAATATTTTCCGGTTTAGTAATAGGAAGTTTACCTTTAATGTTTAAAAGAATTTTAAAAATCTCCATAAATAATTTGATCCTATTTATCATAGGTCTTCTGCTTATTTTAGGCATTAGCATGATAAACCCGTCTCACGCAGATGAATTTAATCAAACACATTCATTTTTTGCTTTTTTATACGATATTTTCGCAGGTTTTATTGGGGCTTCATCAATGATTCTACCTGGATTAAGCGGCTCATTTATACTTTTAATATTGAACGAATATGAAAGGATAATCAACTCAATAAGTAATCTGGACATTTTGATATTGATTTTTTTTGCTTTGGGTGTAATTTTTGGAATAGTAGTTATGAGCAAATTGCTCAAAGTACTTTTAAAAAGATTCCCCACCGAAACTTTTTCTTTTTTATTCGGTTTAATGCTTGGATCAATTCCGAATCTGTTATCCAGAACCGGCCCGGAAACAAATATTATATTAATCATAATCGGTATTTTGCTCGGAATAATAATATCCACCGTTCTTTTTTTCATAAACCGCAACCGAAGCAAAAACTCATAATAACTGGCATGCCCGGTGGGATTCGAACCCACAGTCTCTGGATCCGGAGTCCAGTGTTTTATCCCTTAAACCACGGGCATACAGAGTTCTCAGATATTTTTTCGTTGGAAAATATTATTTCGAAATCATTCAAGTTTACATCATCAATCAGATTATAGACTTCATAGCCCTTTGACTTGTAAGCTTTATATATTTGAGGATTACATGTAAATATTGTTATCAAACTATAAAAATTTATATCTATCAGTTTATATGAAGGGGGATCATACAATAATATTTTTTTATCTCTGATTTCATCAATTTTCTCAACTTTAAAATACGAAAAATCCTTAACAAAATAATTCTTACCTTTACCCTGATTGAAAGATTTTAAAATCTCTACAGCGCTTATTTGATCTTTAATCATTTTTTTATTTTTGTTTCGCAAATTTTCCATTTTATTCAGGACAGAAGTTGTCAATCTTTCATCCGTTAAATATGTTTCACAAAAGAGCTGTTTTATTTTTTCAGCAAAAGAAACAGCCTGTAAAGTCGTGTTGCTGAATCTACCTGACATAGACAACGGCAATCCTATGACCACTTTTTCGATATTTTTCTCCAATATAATATTTTTAATTTTATCTTTGTATCCCTCAATCGCTATAGTTTGCAAGGGTAAATTTACTTCTCCTATACCCAGAGCAAGACCTATGCGTTTTGTTCCATAATCTATTCCTAAAATACTCATTTTAAAATCCTAATTCATTAAAATTCCTTTATTAGCATTGAAATTTCTCAATAAACCTCTGGTTGTTTTTGTTGCTAAGGCGGTCGTAAAGGCTCTCGTGATTTTTTTCTCTATAAACCCTTCCCTATACCTCAGCGTATTCTTAAATTCTTCATCAGTGAAAGTTTCAGCATTTATAAGTTTCCACGTTTTATCTTCATTCTCAACCTTACCCATCTCCTTTAAAATGGACAGATATACTTTAAAGACTCCATCTTCAAATCCCAAAGCATTTTTTATATCATTCTCAGTCGCAGGGAGCACTTCTTTAAAATCCTGAAAAATCACTTCAAGTTCTTCTTTCGAAGGGAATAATCTGTCAATAGTATTTATATTACTCATCAGATCTGCTTTGTTAAAGCAAAGGTTTAAAAAAATATCCATATCTTTATTCGATTTCACGGTTATATTGTCTAAAAATTCGATATAGTTTTGGGGGGCACTGTAATAAACAACATTTGTATTCTCCCTGTTTATTCCAAGACCATCATTTGAAGGAGTGGTTATCAGGACCTTGATTTTTTTTCTTTCTACGAGTGAATAAATACTCGATCTTTGAAAATCTCTGAGTAGATAATTATAAAAAATCAATTCTCCATTTTGTAAATATTTTGAAAGAGATTTCCCTATATTTCTCGCCAATAAAGATGTTTTTTTCGGAGAATTAACTATAACGGTTATCACTTCACCGTGTTTTATCAAAGATGTTAGGTGATCGAACTTATTCCTTGTTCCTCTGTTATCAATTATTCCCAATTTTTTAATTTGAAACGGGAATTTTTGCTGGATGAATTTAGTTTCATTTAAAAAATCCAAGATCTTATTTGAATAAATACTGCCAACTATTCCAATATTTTTGTTTTTTCTTATAAATTCTATTATTTCGTCATACTCAGGCAACGCTTTATAATAGTCCAATAAAATATAAGCCGGTTCATCAATTATACATTCGTCGTACTTTTCCATAAGATCTTTCTTATTTCTTATAAAGAAAGGAAGAGTACAAAATAAAACTTTGCTCTCCAAATTATCGTTAAACAGTGAATTCGCATACGCTGGATTTACAATATCCAAATTATGTTGAATCGAATAAAAAGAATGAAATAATGTCCCATTCAAACCTGAAACAATCAGTGTGCTTTTGTTGTTCTTAATATTACTTAAAATTTTCCATGAAAGAACCGAATTTTTTTCCCTGATATTTGAAAAATTCGACCATTTGTCATGATTTTCAGAAAGCATCTCCCTTGATCTGTGAGTGATGTTTTTCTCCAAATTATTCATTATACTGTCAATATTCTCTACATAATTGGTTTTAGGTTCCTGTTTTTTCCAATTTCTGATAAATTCACTCACAAAGTGTTTATCCCTTGCTTCCTCATCAAAAATAGGATCAATATACAAATTCGTGTCTATAAGTGATAATTTGACTGTTTGCATTCCAAAGGACATATCACCCTTTATATTAATAACCCCATCCATTTTCAATAAACTGGGTTTAACGTATTTAAAATTTTCAAATAAATTAGTCATATTGTAACCAATCGCCAGATTCTTTTTTTCACCGCTTCTCAAAATCAATTTAACGTGATCACCATTAACGCCAAAAATTTTCGCTCTTTCAATATTCATACCTTTGATTAGAAATGTTGGTTCGGGATTTGAATGTCCATAAGGTCTTAATAAATCTATCAAATGAAGTGTTCTTGAATTTATCATATCCGGTTCCAGAACATCATCGATTTCTATCTGGTGAACTGGAGTTTTATCTTTATATAAATTCTTATATGCTTCATTCAGTTCTTTTCTCAGATTGTCAATTTTATTCTCGGCCACACTGAATCCTGCAGCCATTTCATGACCGCCATAGTCTTGCAGTATATTATTTTTAACATTGTTTAAAAGATTTATCAGACTGATCTGACCCGGACTCCTGGCAGAGCCTTTGCCAATTCCATCACTTATCGAAACTAGAAAAACGGGTTTATTATATATTCCGACTAACCTTGAAGCAACAATACCAAGAACTCCAAGATGCCAGCCATCCCCAGAAACAACAAGAACTTTATCCTTCTCAAAACTTTTTTTAGATTCAATTTTTTTCTTGGCCTGTTCAAATATTTTTGCCTCGATATTTTGCCTTAAATTATTGTATTTTATCAACGAGTTAGCCGTTTTCGGTACATCTTTAACCTCATCGGATACTAGCAGTTTGAGAGCAGTTATCGCCGACCCCATACGTCCCGCAGCGTTTATTTTCGGTGCAATTTTAAACGCAACATCCTTGGCGGTCAAATTTTCTTTATATATTCTCAAATATTTGAATAGACAATTAATACCTGGAGAAGGGTTCGTTTTTAAAATTTTCGTCCCTTCTTTTACTATAAATCTATTTTCATCCAGCAACGGTACTATATCAGCAATGGTACCGAGTGCAACAATGTCCAAAAAATCGAACAGATTTAATGGATCATTCAATTTTTGATTTATAGCCGTCAATAGTTTGAAAGCAACTCCTACTCCTGCAAGACCTAAAAACGGATAATTTTCACCCAGCACTTTAGGATTTATTATTGCATCAGCGGGGGGCAAACTATCCTTCGTTTCATGGTGATCGGTTATGACAACATTCATCCCCAGATGCTTTGCAAAGGATACCTCCTCAACAGAGGTCACTCCGCAATCAACAGTTACAATTAGCTTATATCCTTGATCCTTTAAATCGTTTATCGATTCATTATTAAGACCATACCCCTCTTCAAGTCTCAAGGGAATATAATACCCAACATTAAACCCCAATTCTTTGAAAGAATTGTATAATAATGCTGTGCTTGTCACTCCATCAACATCATAATCGCCAAAAATTACAATTGGATCTTTTTTTTGCCCGGCTTCTAAAATTATTTTAACTGCCTTTTCCATATCTTTAAACAGATATGGATCATGTAGATCTTCTTTACGGGGATTAAGAAATTTTTCAGCTTCGTGAATATCTTCAATACCTCTATTTATCAGAAGTCTAGCCACAAATGAATCTATATTCATAGATTCTGCCATTTTCTTTATCTTTTCTTCATTCGATCCCCGAAGCACCCACTCCTTTCTCACGAGGACACCTTCTCTCTTTATTCTTTTGGTTTATTATAACATTACGGTATTATATTTTTTAAACTATTTAAGATTAGATAAAGTAGAATTAACATTATGAGATTAGATAAGGCTATTTCAAAATTTTATAATGTTTCAAGATCACAAAGTAGAAAATTAATATTGAAGGGTTCTGTAAAGATTAACGAAAAAAATATCAGGGATATTTCATTTGAAGTTTATCCGAAGGATTTCATATCAGTTAATCAAAAAAAAATAGAATACTTCGATTATATTTACATTATTTTAAATAAACCTGCCGGATACATTTGTTCGAGAAATAGAAATGAAGGCAAAATTATATTTGATCTTATAAATACAAATTTTTCCAATGAATTATCCACATGCGGAAGACTTGATAAAGACACCGAAGGATTATTGATCCTTTCAAATGATGGTGATTTTATACACAATATAATTTCTCCGAAAAAAGATATCGATAAAGAATATTTTGTTAAATTAAAATATAGAATCGATTCCGATATTAATAATTTAGCTCAAGGTGTATTTATTTCAGATGACGAATTCGTAACTGCAAAAAGAATTGATATTCTGGATGAATTCAGTTTGAAAATAACCATCAGCGAAGGCAAATACCACCAAGTCAAAAGAATGTTCAAAAATGTAAATAATGAAGTTTTATATCTAAAAAGAATAAGAATTGGTTACTATGACCTACCCGCAAGTTTAAAACTCGGAGAATGGATTAAATATGATAGAGAACAAATCTATCAGAAAATTTTAAAAATAGATGCACCTTAAGGTGCATCTATATAATTCCATTTATTTCAATTGAATATTAATCTTTTTCTTCCAGTTCTCTTTCCCTTTCAGCGATAATTTTTGCCTGTACATCCGAAGGGGTTTCAGAATAACTATCAAATTTCATCGTAAAATAGCCTCTTCCACTGGTCATTGCGTTTATTTTCGCGGAATAATCCAACATTTCCGCCAATGGAACCTGGGCCATAACTTTTGTATAACCTTTTCCCTGAGGTTCCATTCCCAAAGGTCTTCCTCTCCTTGAAGAAATATCTCCCATTACATCTCCTGTATTATCATCCGGAACAAAAACTTCAACGTTCATAATTGGTTCAAGAATCACAGGACTGGCTTCTTTGGATCCCTTTTTAAAAGCCTGCCTTCCAGCTATCTGGAAAGACATATCAGATGAATCGACCGGGTGATAAGAACCATAAAAAAGTGTAACTCTCACATCAACGACAGGATATGACGCAAGAACTCCCTGTTTCATCGCATCAATCACACCCTTCTCCACGGCAGGAATATAATTCTTAGGCACTACTCCACCAACTATCTTATCGACGAATTCAAAGCCTTCTCCTCTCGGTAAAGGCTCAACTTTTATCTGTACGTGTCCATACTGTCCGTGCCCACCACTTTGTTTCTTATGCTTGTATTCCGATTCAATAGTTTTCCTGATAGTTTCCCTATAAGCAATTTTAGGCTTCCCAACCTCAACGTCAAGTGAAAATAGATTCTTTATTCTCTCAATCATTATATCAAGATGAGAACCGCCTATTCCCTTTATAACAGTTTCTCCGGTTTCGGGACTTAATTCCCACATGAATGTAGGATCCGATTCCGATAATCTTGCCAATCCCGTACTAATCTTGTCTATATCCTTTTGTGATTTAGGTGTGATAGATTTTGAGATCATAGCTTCGGGCCATTCTAAAACTTCAAGTATCAATTGTCTGTCTTTGTGGGTAACAGTATCACTACAAGAAGTTTTCTTCAATTTCGTGAGTTTTATTATATCTCCTGAAGAAACCTCCTCAACTTCAATATCTTTTATTCCTTCGGTCATGAATATATGTCCGGCCTTTTCCAAAGAATCTTCTTCAACAACTACAAACGATTCGCCTTGCTTCAATGTTCCGGAAATAATTTTTATGTAAGTTATTCTTCCAACAAATGGATCAACAACGTTTTTAAAAATATAACCTGTTAGAGGTTCTTCAACTGTAGGTTTAACTTCAATATCCCCTCCGGATAACAACTTTCCTTTCCAGGTATTTCCTTGAGAAGGATCTTTGCTGAACTTAACAATTCCATCCAATAATTGATCCACTCCAATATTTTTTGCAGCGGAGCCGAGGAATATTGGAGCAATTGTATTTTCAGAAAAAGCTTTTTTCAATGTTTTGGTTAATTCTTCATCTGAAATTTCTTCGCCTTCGAAATATCTTTCCATCAATTCTTCATCTGTTTCTACGATATCTTCAATCATTTTCGCTCTGGCTTCTTCAACTTTTTCTGAAAACTCGGCCGGTATCTCTTCAATTTTATATTTTCCGTTATCATCGTAAATGTACGCTTTTTTGCTTACTAAATCTATTACACCTTTAAAATTACCTTCTAATCCTATCGGTATCTGAAGCAAAACAGGATTTCTATCCACAATATCTCTCAATTCTTCTATATAGCTTTCATAACTGGCCCTTTCTTTATCCAGAGCATTTATGAAAAATATTGCTCCTTTATTTAAATCTTTAGCATATACACCAAATCTTTCCGTTTGTATCTCTATTCCTGCTGCTGCATTAATTACTATAAGCATATTTTCGGAAGCATATATCCCATTTATAATCTCAGCATGAAAGTCAGGCATTCCAGGTGTATCAACAAAATTTATTTTCACCTTATTATGAACCAATCCAGTAACGTTATTGGAAAAACTGGCTTTTCTTTCCTTTTCAACCGCCTCATTATCCATAACAAATATGCCATTCCTATCGATGAGTCCCTTATTAAACAATGCCGCATCTATTAAATGCGTTTTACCACACCCATGATGCCCTACGAGTGTAATATTTCTTTTTAAACTAGCCGGGGTACTCCCCATTTACATTCACCTCCAAAAAACTATAATTTATTCTTAACATATATACATACCGGTAACACTGGTATCCCATTCCCAGGATTGCTAATTAAGTCGCCCATGAAATAAATCGCCGATGAACGCCCCCCATCAAGGCACATCAGATAATTGAAATTTTTATCCTCAAAGAATTCTACCATTTCCCAAAAGGTTAGTCCACTACTCTCATTTTGATACCCATCGACCACTATTAACTCTAACAGACCATCCTTCTTTACCCCTACCAGAGTTCTGGGAGCCCGCGTATCTAAAAGTGCCGAACTATAATAATCTCTTTCTAAAGAAGTTACCGGTTTACCTTTATTTATTATAAAGGGTCCCCCTTCTATCGCAAAATCTATATTACCTCCCGAAAAATTATTGATTATTATCTCCGCTTTTTCCCCAGGATTTATATCACCAATTTTCTCTTTTACAGATGGTTTAAGTGAAAGAACACTTTCGTTTTTTTCGGGCGAACATTTGTAACCAACACTTTTAACTTTTCCATCTTCAATTACTATATATGTATTACCTTCATGAAAAGGAATGTCTTTATAAAAATTGTCCGTAAATAGAAGAACTTCTCCAATATAAAGAGTATTCACTCCTTTTACCGTCAATAAATTGTCCCCAATGAGCACATTTAAATCGGGGTTTATTCTCGTTATTATCGATTCTTCGTTATCTCTTAAAAAAAGAATTGGCCTGTCAAAAGAGGGCATACTGAGAACCCTTCCTTCTTCAATTATCAATCCAATTGGCTGAGCTGTGGTGGGGTCATAATACCCACCGTTTATCAATGCGATAGAATCTATTCTTTTTGCCATTGAATCAATGGATTCATACGATGCTATTCGATCATTAGCAAAAACAAATGATAATTCGAAATCCTTTGGGTCCATTAAAAAAGAATATATCTGTAATTTTTTATCTTTGAAAACTGTCTCGCATAATCTCAATAAATATCCTTCGTCTTTAAAAGAACTTAATACCGATCCATATTCACTTTCTTCTTCACTGTATCGAACAACTTTTGACTTGTTTTCAAAAATAATTTCATTTTGCATCACTTCAGGAACTGCTGAAAAAGAATTATCAAGCCTGAATCTCACAAAATCATTGCCTGGATAAAGAAAGTTCTCATCTGAAATTTCATCGGAAAGAATAAAAGGAGACAGAGTTAACGTTTTGGATCCGGATATCATATCATAAACGCTCATAAAATTATCGATATACGGTCCATCTGTTTTTATCGATATTTCATTGTTAGTTTTTTTAATGCTGGTTATTTTAACAGGTTCATCATAAAAAATCACCGAGCTGACATTCGTGATATATTTCAAATTTATTAATGGAGCAAAAACATCCTTTAAATTCAAATAAACTGTTCCGCCAAATTCAATCGCTCCATTTCTAAAGGATTTTCCACCTTCTATTTCAACCATACCAGAATCATAGTCTATATTCACAATAATATTAGTTGGAAGAATGAGAAGAATTTCCTTCAATTTTGCAGAATCAAAAACAGTCATTTCAGGTAAAAGTTCTTTTAATATATCCAGAGAAATAAATTCCTTTTCTCCGCTTTCCAAACACCCGTTCAATTTGCTCTCGATATCTTTATCTTTCAAAATAAGAACATTTTTCGAAAAACCCACAATAATAGTAACCGCAATAAAAATTATCAATATTATTTTTTTCATCAGTATATTTTTATAACACTTTTCTCCTTTTCAGTTTTATCATTCGTTATTTCATACGCTTGATGAATCAATTTTTCTGCCTCATCATAATCTTTTTTATTAATGTACAACTTTACCAGCGTTTCATCCAAATTTACTCTATCTCCGATTTTTTTCAAAACTTTTAAACCAACAGAAGGATCTATTATATCTTCTTTTTTTGCCCTTCCGGCACCTAAAAGCATCGAAGCTAAGCCTATTTTTTCAGTATCTATTTTTTTTACATAACCACTATGTTTACTTTTTATTTCAATAATCTTCTTTGCAACAGGTAATTTATCATATGGATACTCAACAATATCCGGGTCTCCACCCTGTGATTCGACAAAAATTTTAAATTTATTAAGAGCCGCTCCGCTGGAAATTATTTCATAAACTTCTTTCTCAGACTGCCTGGCGGAAAATCCCCCTAAATATAACATTCTGCTCGAAATCACCTCTGCCAGTTCGGTTACATCCGTAGGGCCAACCCCCTTCAACGTATCTATAGCTTCTATTACTTCAAGTGAATTTCCAACCATCTGTCCAAGAGGTTGATTCATATTACTGACAACAGCACTCATCTTTCTTCCGTGTTTTCTTCCAATATCTATCATTGAAAGTGCTAACTCTTCAGCGTCCTCTTTATTTTTCATAAATGCCCCACTGCCAACTTTAACATCCAGAACAATTCCCTGGGTATCTATAGCCAGTTTTTTGCTCATTATACTCGCTGCTATCAGAGATATTTCATCAACTGTTGCGGTAACATCCCTTAATGAATAAATTTTTTTGTCTGCGGGAGCAACTGAAGCTGTTTGACCAGCAATGGCCAAACCATTTTTTTTAACCAGATTTATAAAATTTTCTTTTGATAAGGATGTTTTGAAACCCGGAATAGATTCTAATTTATCTATAGTTCCCCCGGTATGGCCCAATCCTCTACCGGATAATTTAGCGGCTTTTATACCCGCACACGCAACTACAGGCAAAATTATCAAAGATAGTTTATCTCCCACTCCTCCTGTTGAATGCTTGTCAATTTTTATTCCTTCTATTTCCGATAAATCTACTTTTTCGCCGGAATTCAACATTATTTCAGTCAAATCAACCCTCTCTTCTGACGAAAGATGATTAAAATATACAGCCATTAACCATGCTGAGACCTGGTAATCCGGAACACTTCCATCCAGATATCCATTTATCAGATCATATATCTCTTCGTAACTATTTTTCAATCCATCTCTTTTTTTTGAAATAATATCCACTATTCTCATTTTCTCACCTCTTTAACGGGATTTTTATTTCAAACGTGGTACCTTTACCATACTCACTATGAAAGGTGATTTCCCCATTCATTATTTGTACAATATTTTTAGCAATTGCCAACCCTAAACCCGTTCCGCCCATTTTCCTTGATCTGGCCTTATCAACTCTGTAAAACCTTTCAAAAATTAATTTTTTTGATTTATCGGGTATACCTATACCCGTATCTTCAACCTTTATAAGTGCTTTATTTTCCTCATAGCTTTTAATTATTTTTATTGTTTTCTCTCCATTTTCTTTTAATGAAGTATATTTTATAGCGTTATCAACTAGAATTATCAGCAACTGAACCATACGATCAAAATCACTTTTAATTTCTATACCATTTATACCTTCCTCTGTCATCTGAACATTTAATTCTTCGGCCAGAGGACCCAATATCTTTTCAACATAAGCAACCACTTCATCAATTTGAATATCTTCGTTAAAATTTCCTTCGCCATTTTCTAACTTCTCAAGATCCAAGAGGTCATTTATCAATCTCGACATCCTTGCAGACTCATTCTCAATTATATCTAAAAATGATTTTATAACGTCTTTATCTTCTAGATCACTGTTAATAAGTGTTTCTGCATATCCATGAATGGAAGTCAGTGGAGTTTTCAATTCATGTGATACATTCGAAATAAAATTTCTTCTATAGAATTCATTATCCTTTTCATTGGTAATATCCTTCAAATAAATTATATACTTTTGCAAACTTTCACTTAAATTCAAAGAAGAAATTTCACAATGAAATATTTTTTTATTGGGATAATATATCGATATTTCACTTTCTTTTGATTTATTGGTTTTTATGACCTCTTCCAGCAAGTCATCAATGTAATAATTATCTATTACTTCCGATATTTTTCTTCCTTTTAAAGTTGTTTTAGAAGAAATATCAAATATTTTTTTGTTATGATATTCAATACATGTGCTTTTATCAGTTATTATCACGCCTTCATCTAACATGTTTAAAAAAGAATAAATCCTTTTGAGAATGGAATTTGATTCCTCGTATTTTATCTCCCAGCTCTTTATTTTATCTCTTATTTTTTTATATAAAATAATATCTTCAATATTTCCATCTTCATCTTCAACAAGCAAAGAAAGCCTTTTTAATATTGCTTTTTTTCTTCTCAAAATATTGATGTCTTTCAGATAAAGAAAAACTAGCAGCACAACTATCGCCGCTAGTATTATTAGAACAATTATTATGATTAATCTTCCTTTCCAGGATCTCTGAATTTATATCCCTTTCCCCTTACAGTTACAATATATTTGGGATTTGAAGCATCTTCTTCTATCTTCGTTCTAAGCCTTCTGATATGCACATCGACCGTTCTGGTGTCCCCATAATAGTCATATCCCCATAACTTATCCAGCAATACATCCCTGCTGAAAACTTTTCCTTCATTTTCAGCTAAAAATCTTAAAAGTTCAAATTCCAGAGGCGTCAAGCTCACCATTTTATTTCTTACTTTAACTTCATATTTTTCCGTATCAATTTCTAAATCTCTAGCAGATATCTTCTTCGGTCTTTCTTCTTTTGTCTGAACACTCTGTTGTATTCTTCTAAAAACAGCTCTTATTCTGGCCAAAACTTCTCTTACACTAAAAGGTTTTGTTATATAGTCATCTGCTCCTAATTCAAGACCTAACACCTTGTCAAACTCTTCACTTTTCGCACTCAAGAAAATGACAGGAGTCTGTCTGAATTTTTCCGATGCTCTTAGATTTCTTACCAACTCAAATCCATCCATACCTGGAAGCATAATGTCAACAATAAACATATTTACATCATTATCTTCGATTATTTTTAGGGTTTCTTCCGAGTCGTACGCTTTTAAAACTTCGTAACCTTCTTTTTTTAAATTAAAGGTAAGTAATTCAACTATGGATGGTTCATCATCTACAACTAATATTGTTTTTTTTGCCATTTTAACCCGCTCCTTTCTCAGAATTATTTTTAAATATTTCTAATAAATTACCTGATATATTCTCAACATTTTCAGCCGTTTCTAAAAACTTTTCTGCCTGTTTATCTTTCATAGAGGTCAATATATATTGTATTATTGAACTTTTTATACTTTCAAAACTTGCCTTAACACCTATTCTTTTCAATTCATTTTTCAAATATCTCTCTTTATTCCTTAAAGCTTTTACATCTTCCATCTCATAATTTTCAAAGGGAGTATCTGGTTTTGGAATCAAGGGATTTATACTGAGTATAACTTTTTTGTAACCTAAATTCAAACAAATATTACCTATATCTACTATTCCATCAAGATCCGTTTTTTCTTCTTCCGGACTTCCGTAAATAAAATATAATTTTATTGAATCAAAATTCAGCTCCCTGCCCATATTAAGAGCCCTCAATATCTGTTCATGGGAAATACCCTTACTATAAATATTCCTGATTTTCTGTGATCCTCCCTCTGGAGCGATCGTAAATTGATTTTGATCACTTTTCTTCAAAATTTTAAGAATATTTTTCGTTAACGAATCCAGTCTCAAGGATGAAAATGAAAGATCAAAGTCATTGTCAAGCGCATAATCAATTATTCTGTCTAAATAAGGATAATCTGTCACCGTAGCCGAGATCAATCCAATTTTTCTGGTGTACTCCTTCACGGAATTCATCTTATCAATTATCAATTCGGGTCTTATAAATCGAAATTTTCCGAAATTGAATCCAACGGTACAGAACTTACATTTCCTGACACATCCTCTGCTTATCTCAATTAAAAACCTGTTATTAAATATAGTTTTGTCAGTCAAATAAACTGAACTGGACAATGAACAACTATAATTAATTCCCTTTGACCTGAAAAAATCTTTTAAATCTACAATTAATTCATCCTTTGACCTTTTTTTATTAAGATCTTCAATTATTTTTACAAACTCATCACTCAAATCACCATGATAAACAAAATCTGCTATTTGATCTGTAATTGAATTACTGAAATAAGTTAAAGCACCGCCAAACAAAATCAATGGATGATAACTCTTTCTATTTCTTTTTCCCAACGGTATCTTATACGTTTTTAAAAGAGAAATTACATTGAGCAAATCCAGTTCGAAATTCACACTGAACGACCAAATATTGAATTGATCCAAAGGTGTAAGTGAATCGATAGAATAGTTTTTTTTAAATTTTTTATCAAAAAAAAATCTTTCACACGATATTTTTTTCGATTCATTCAATTTTTCAAAGACCTTATGAAAAGATAAACTTGAACTGGCAACTTTATAATCATTTGGATATATTAATGCGACTTTAATCTGACCCGATATATCTATATTCTTCAAAAAAACTTCAGAATCACTGAAACTCTTTACCTTTTCATATTCATACCAAGAATCTACATTTCTTGGTCTTCTCAAATAACGTCTCCTTTATTTTCATCACTTTTTTCGGACATTTCTTCCTGCTTTTTCACATTTTCTTTATCTCTTTCCTTAACTTCTTTATCAACTTCTCTCTCATATTCAGTTTCTCTGTAATAATTTCCTTTTTCCTTCATATCTACTATTTCAGCTAATTCTTCACCACTTAAAACTTCTTTTTCAAGCAAAACTTTCGCTGCCTCGTGCATTTTATCTTTGAATTTAATGATTATGTTCTTACATTTTTCATAAGTTTCAAAAATGATCTTTTTAATCTCTGCATCTATTTGGCTCGCTATTTCTTCGCTGAAATGGCTCATTTTTGTCAATTCTTTTCCCAGGAAAACATCTCCTTCTTCTTTTCCCCAGAAAATTGGCCCCAGTTTATCACTCATACCAAATTCAGTAACCATCTTCTTCGCTAAACCACTGGCCTTTTGTAAATCGTTGGCTGCACCTGTTGTAATCTCATTAAAAATTATCTCTTCGGCCGCCCTACCAGCAAGAATAGCAGTTATATTTTCATATAATTCATCTTTAGACATAAGAAATCTGTCCTCAAGAGGGAGACTTTCAGTATACCCCAGTGCAGCAGTACCATGAGGAATTATGGTCACTTTATGAACAGTATTTGCATGAGGTAAAGCTATACCCACAATCGCATGGCCCAGTTCATGATAAGCAATTATCTCTCTTTCCTTAGGATTCACTACCCTTGACTTTCTCGCTGGTCCCGCAATAACTCTATCAATGGCTTCCTGTAAGTCAACCATTCCTATGAGTTTTTTCTTTTTTCTTGCAGCTAAAAGCGCAGCTTCGTTTATCAAATTTTCAAGGTCGGCACCAACGAATCCAGGGGTTCTTCTCGCTAAAAGATTCACATCTACATCCGGATCAATAGGCTTCTTTCTCATATGAATTTTTAATATTGCCGATCTTCCTCTTACATCAGGACCATCAACCATTATTTTTTTATCAAATCTTCCGGGCCTGAGCAAAGCCCTATCAAGAATATCCGGTCTGTTCGTAGCAGCCATGACTATAACATTCGCTTTTTCCCCAAAACCATCCATTTCGACCAATATCTGGTTAAGGGTTTGCTCTCTTTCGTCGTGTCCTCCACCTAATCCTGCACCTCTGTGCCTACCTACGGCATCAATTTCATCTATAAAAACGATAGCCGGGGCATTGGTTTTGGCCTGATTAAAAAGATCTCTGACCCTCGCCGCTCCAACTCCGACAAACAATTCAACAAAATCGGATCCACTAATATAGAAAAAAGGTACATTCGCTTCGCCTGCAGAAGCTTTAGCCAATAAAGTTTTACCTGTTCCCGGAGGGCCGACAAGCAAAATACCCTTGGGCATCCTCGCTCCGGTCTGAGAAAAAATTTCGGGATTCTTTAGAAAATTAACCACATCTTCCAATTCCTGAACCGCCTCTTCAACTCCAGCCACATCTTTAAATGTAATCCTTTTTGAAGATTGAACATATTTTTTAGCCGGACTTTTTGAAAAGGTAAATGCCTGATTATTTCTCCCAGAAAACGAACGCATTACATAAAACCAAATAAAAATTATTATAACTAACGGTATTATTGTTCCTAAAATATTCAACCAAAAAACAGATCCACTACCGTTTTCAAACTGAACATCTACACCCTTTGCTACGAGATCATCTATAATTTTCTGAAAATTATCACTGTTCATTACCTGTGTTGTTACAACTGTTTCCTGAACTCTCCTGGTATCCTTTGTCAAAGTGTAAACAATTTTTCCGCTTTCGTTTATAGATATTTGAGCTATATCGTTAATCTGATTCATAAAAGTTGTATATGATACAGTTTCGGACATGTTTGTCGAATACAACCCTCTTAAACCAATTATTAAAAATACTGCTAATATTACATAAAATATTATTACTCCAATTTTATACTTAGAATTCAAATGGACTCCTCCTTTCAAATCTAAAAAAAGCTAAGTTTTTTTCTTCATAATTTTTAACTCTACATAGTTCAGAGGATATAACCCCAGGAACCCATAGAATATCTCCATTTCCATTCTCCAAAATCATCAATTCATCGACAAACCCCTGAATTCCTTTTTCCTGTAAAATTTTTTTTATTCTTTTTCTTCCTCTTGATCCAAAGGGTATAATGTAATCATTGTTTTCAATATTCCTGAATTTTAAAGGTAAAACCAACTTTTCGCTTCTTATCACTGAATTTTTTTTCCCATCAATTTCTAGCACATTTTTATAATTTTGTAAATAAATTTTACCAAAAAGATAACTCAGTTCAAAAGGAATTTCATCAATAAGAATCTTTTTTTTAAAATTTTGTTCATTATTATTTAAAATAAAAACATAATCGCCGGAACCCATTATTGAAATATTTCTGAATATCTCTATTACCCATTTTTTATCAGTAGTTTCCCTTATTTTATGAACAGCACCAACAATTCTTTCTCTTGTCGGAGGATAATGGTTTTCAGATAAATCTCTTATTATATTCCTTAAAACCTCCGATATCAGTTGGTCCTTGTATGACCTTATTTCATTTTTATTTATAAACAATTTACCGGGTAACTTACGAAATTTACTCTTTAAATTTTCAACCGAATCCTCTATAATTGCATAACTATCATTTAAATTTTTATAAAGTCTTAAAAAAGCTTCTTTATATTGGCTGTTTATCCTTTCAAAATGAGGAACTATTTTATGACGAATATAATTTCTTTCAAAGACCGTATCATGATTAGTTCTATCTTCATTAAACTTAATCATGTTAATTGTAACATAATTTTTTATTTCCTGTACATTAACTAACAAAAATGGCCTTATATAAAATTCCCTTTGTGGCTTCAGGGCCAGAAGCCCATTTAAACCTGTTCCTTTTATCATTCTAAAAATAACCGTTTCTATAAGATCATCCAGATGATGCGCAAGAGCCACTTTATCAGCAGAAAAAAAATCTTTACATTCTTCAAAAAATTTATACCTTTGTTCGCGAGAAATTTCTTCTAAAGATTTCGCATTGGACTCGCTTTTTATTTCCCTGATGTTACAGATTTTATATTTATACCGAATATCATTCAAACTACAGAATTCTTTTATTATTTTATTTTCTTTATCACCTTCCTCACCTCTCAAAGAATGATTCATATTACATACAAATAATTTTATTTTCAACAAACTTTTGAATTTATTCAAAAAATACAACAAAGCCATTGAATCTTTGCCGCCCGATACCGCGACTAAAATCCTTTCACCTTTTTTTATCAAATTTTCCGAACGAATATAATCCAGCGTTTTTTTTTCTATATCCATAATTAAAAAGCGCCCTTAGGGCGCATTGGAGCCAACGAAGGGACTTGAACCCCCAACCTGCTCATTACGAATGAGCCGCTCTGCCGATTGAGCTACGTTGGCTTGATTGATATTTTTCACATCCTTATCATCATTGTATATCACTCATCAATTTGCATATGAAACACTTCTTTTTTCTCTTATAACAGTAACTTTAATCACTCCAGGATATTCCATTTCCTCTTCAATTTTCTTTGAAATATCCGCCGCAATTTTATCGGACAAAACATCATCAACTTTATCAGGCTCCACAATAACCCTCACTTCTCTACCCGCCTGAATCGCATATGCCTTTTCAATGTGAGAAAAGCTCTTCGCAATGTTTTCCAGGTCTTCCAATCTTTTTATATACATATCCAATGATTCTCTTCTTGCACCCGGTCTGGCGGCAGAAACAGCATCTGACGCAGCAACTAAAACCGCTTCCGGCGTAACCGGTTCGCACTCACCATGATGAAATTTTATCATATTTACAACATCTGCTTTTTCACCATATCTTTTTGCAATATCCGCTCCTATGTCGGCATGCGAACCCTCTATTTCGTGATCTACCGCTTTACCAATATCATGTAATAATGCCCCTCTTTTTACCTTATTCACGTTTAAATTCAATTCCGCAGCCATTATCGCAGCAATCTGGGCAACTTCAATTGAATGTGCAAGAACATTCTGTCCATAACTCGTCCTGTACTTTAGCCTTCCCAATAATTTTACCAACTCGGGATGCATAGATGCGATTCCAACTTTTATAAGAGCCTCCTGTCCCGCTTCTTTTATTTCATAATACAATTCTTTTTTTGTCTTTTCATACATTTCTTCAATCCTCGCCGGATGTATTCTACCATCTTCAACCAATTTTTCAAGGGATAATTTTGCTATCACTCTTCTCAAAGGATTAAAACATGAAATTACAACAACTTCCGGTGTATCGTCTATTATTAAATCCGCTCCGGTCATTTTTTCGAAAGCTCTTATATTTCTCCCTTCTCTTCCGATTATTCTTCCCTTCATTTCATCTGCAGGAAGGCTGACTGTACTGACAGTTAATTCACCTGTATATTCTGCAGAATATCTTTGAATCGCATTCGCAATAACCCATTTAGCGTGTTTATTTGCATCTTCTTCATATTGATCTTTAATAATTCTATATCTTTGCGCAACATCGTATTCATACGTTTCCTGTGCTCTTGTCAATACTATTTCCTTAGCCTGATCCTCATTTAAATCGGCCAATTCATATAATTTTTTCTCCGCATTTTCTTTCAATTCCTGAACTTTATTTATCTCATCATCCAAATATTTCTTTCTGTCTTCTATACTCTGTTCTTTTCTTTCTATTGTCTCTTCTCTTTTTGCCAGCCTATCCTCATATTGCTTCAGTTCCTCTTTGTCTTTTTTCATTTCCTTTTCATAAGCCTCTCTTAGCTTATGAACTTCTTCTTTTCCATCTAATACCGCTTTTTTTCTTATATGTTCCGCCTCATCAAGCGCACCTTTTTTGATAGATTCGGCATCTTTTTTAGAAATCTTCAGTTTTTCTTCGATAGACTCTTTAGCTTTTTTCTCAATCTTTGGAAGAAAAAATATATATGTCAAAAAAGCCCCTATTGCTAAACCTACAAATAATAAAATAATCTCTAGTATCATATATTTAATCGGTTTCTACGTTTTTTGAAACCTCAATCCTCCTTTCTATAATCAATATAATCATTCAAAACACCCTCAATGTCATAGATCATAAATCCTCTACGATAAAGATTGCCAACAATTTTATGTTTTTCGATTTTATTCAAATCAATATTTCTATATTTCTTTTCCAGATACTCTCTAACTATTTCTTTAATATCGATTTCCTTCATCAATTCATCAATAGTATCCTCTATTATATACCCTTCAATTCCAAAATTTTCTAATTCATTTTTTATTTTCAAAGGACCCTTGAATTTAATGGTTAAAGAATCGTAAGCATAAAACTTTGCAAATCTCTTATCGTCTAACAAACCCTCTTTCTTCAATTGTGATATACAATTGTCAATATCGTAATCAACGTATCCCTTTTTTCTCAAAAGCATCTTTAATTCGTATTCAGATCTGAATCTGAATTTAATATATCTGTACGATACTTCTTTAATTTTATCTATATCAGGATTCAGATTCCTCATTTTCATTTGTATCCTGATCTTTTAATATCTTATACATTATTTTTATCCTTTTTTCAATCTTATCCAACAATTCTTCATTCGAAACCAAATAATCTATAGAATTATTCTTACCCTGACCCAAACTTATCTCCTCTCCATTTTCGTCAATATAACTGTACCAGGCACCTTTTCTTTCAATCATCTCGTTTTCGAGCGCTAAATTGAAAAGTTCGTTCTCCCTCGCAAAACCCTTTCCATAAATCAAATCTACCTGAACTTCCTTAAAAGGTGGTGCCACCTTGTTCTTGACCACTTTTATTTTTGTTTCATTACCAACTAGATCATTTCCATCCCTTATTACACCTGATTTCTTTATCTCAAGTCTTATTGAAGAATAAAATTTTAAAGCAATTCCTCCGGTTGTTGTGGTTGGACTCCCATAAGCTATCCCTATCTTCATTCTGATCTGATTGATGAAAATTATCGTCGTCCTTGATTTACTAACTGCTCCGGAGATTTTTCTCAAAGCCTGAGACATCAATCTTGCCTGAAGACCAATTTGCAATTCACCCATCGATCCCTCAATTTCTGTTTTTGGTACCAGAGCGGCAACAGAATCTATAACAATCAGGTCAATGGCATTCGATCTCACCAATGTTTCCACTATATCCAGTGCCTGTTCTCCAAAATCCGGTTGTGAAATTAAAAGACTATCAAGATCAACACCGAGTGCTTCCGCATATGAAATATCCAAAGCATGTTCTGCATCTATAAACGCAACAACTCCGCCTCTTTTCTGTGCTGAGGCTATAGCATGCAAAGCCAACGTTGTTTTCCCGCTTGATTCGGCCCCATATATTTCAACAATCCTTCCTCTTGGATAACCTCCCACAGTTAATGCAACATCCAGGCTTATACTTCCGGTGGGAATTACCTCAACATTTGAAGAAGCTTTTTTTTCACCCAAATACATGATAGATCCTTTGCCATGTTGCTTTTCAATACTGCTTATGGCTTTATCAAGAACCTTTTTTTTATTCTCATCAATCATATTCCTTTAACCCTCCTTCAAAATCACATATATATCTTTTTTTATAAATCGCTCCTTCTTTTTTCAGAATCGATTCATAAATTGTTAATTCTTTCACTGGAATAATTACCTTCTCGACATTTATCGTCTGAATCAATTTTTCCCAATATTTCGGACTGAATTTCATTCTTCCTATTGTTATATGAGGATAAAATTTCCCTTCAATGCTTATATTAAACGACTCCAGAACTTTTTTTGTCTCTTCAAATAAATCCTGAAGATGTTTATTTTCCTCAAAACCTATCCAAAATGCTTTGGGAAGTGATTTATTCCTGAAATACCCAAATTTTGATACTTTCACCGAAAACGGAGGAAATCCACGCATTCTATTTAAAATCATTGATCCAAGAAGCGATATCTTTTTTTCATCAACTTCATTCAAAAACGCAAGAGTGAGATGAGCATTTTCTCTTGGTACCCAAGAAGCTTTAAATCCCATGCGTTTCAACTTATCAGATATGCTCTCAACCATGTTCGCGACTTCAGGGCCTGTATCTATAGCTATAAATGTTCTCATTTTTGCTCATCTCCTTTGAAAAGATTCGAACTATCTAAAAGGTATTTTATGCCGCTACCGGCAGTGAGGACACCAACAATAATCTGCAACAAAATTGATAACAAATCCGCCTTTATACTAAAAACCAAAAGAAAATACAGAAAAATTATTAAAACCATTTGTGAAACAGTTTTCAACTTCCCAAAATAATTGGCCGGTATAACCACGTTCTTATTTGCGGCATACATCCTAATACCTGAAACCAGTATATCCCTCAAAACAACTATCAACAAAATCCAGATATTCAGCATTCCCAGATAAAAAAACATCAACAAAGTGGCTGTAATAAGAAATTTATCGGATATTTGATCGAGAAATTTACCAAAATCACTTATCAGATTATACTTTCTCGCATAATATCCATCTAAATAATCTGTAAATGAGGCTATAACAAAAAGAACCAGAGATAAAATTGCAAAAAAAAGATTATTTCCAAATTGAAGAAACAGGATAACGGGAAAAGTTAAAATGATTCTAAGGATGGTCAATTTATTCGGTAAATTCATATTAATTCCCCTTCTAATTGATTTTCAAAAACACCGGTTATTCTACATTTGACAAACCCTTTCGAAAAATAAGTTCCATCGATAAAAATTGTGTTATCTATATCAGGGGCAAGAGCATAATTTCTTCCAAAAATATCCCCCTCATCTTTTTCCAATAAAACAGGGTATTCTTTTCCAACCATTTTATCCAGGAAACTTAAAGAAATTCCTTCTTGAATGTTTAATAATTCGTTCAACAATTCTGCCGCATGTTCACTGTTCATCGATTCTTCCATTAAATAAGCCTCTGTATTCTCTTCTTTAGAATAAACAAAGCCTCCGAGATGATCGAATTTAACACGCTTAATAAAATCGAGAGTTTCGTTAAAAGTCGTTTCTGTCTCACCTGGAAACCCCACCATTATGGTTGTTCTTATCACAGCATCATCACTTAAACTACGTATATATTCAAAGAGTCTTCTCAATTCACCGGAAGATTTTATCCTTTTCATTGACGACAAAATCTTATTACTCCCACTCTGAACAGGTATATCAAAATAATTAATGACTTTAGGCAAAGAGATCATCGTCTGAATTAATTCACTGTTGATATGATCGGGGTGTAAATATAAAACTCTGATCCAGAATTCTCCATCAAGTTCATTGAGTCTTTTCAACAAAACGGGCAGGGAGGATTTATCTTTCAAATCCAATCCATATTGAGTTGTGTCCTGGGAAACGAGTATCAATTCCTTCACACCGTTTTCGATCAGAAAAGAAGCTTCATTAACTATATCATCGGTGGATCTGCTCATAGAAATTCCTTTAAAAGATGGAATGGAACAAAAGGAACAATTTCTGTTACAACCATCACCTATTTTTATATAAGAATGAGAAGCGAGAGTTTCTCTGGATGTAAATTCACAAATGGAATTCATATTATTCGAATAAAAAAAATAATTTTCATCGGATATCAAATCAGCTATTTTTTCAGATGATTCGACTCCGATCAACCCGTCTATTTCCGGAATCTCTTTTTTAAAATCCTCATAATATCTTTGAATGAGACATCCAACGGCCACAACTTTAAAATTATTTTTTTCCTTTTTTTGATTCACCATTCTGAATATTTCATTTATACTTTCTTCCTTTGCATCAAGAATAAATCCACAGGTATAGATAATGGCTAAATCCGCACCATCTACTTCAGTGATTATCTGATGGCCTCTCTCTATAAGCTTACCTTTCAGACTTTGAGCATCGGCTTCATTTTTCGGACATCCCAAAGTCAAAACAACAATTTTCATTTATTATAATATTCCTTTCTTTTTTTCAGGTACATATTTCTTATTTTTGTCAGTTCTTCAAGATATTTTTCATCTTTATAATTTGGATAAGTATGCTCAAAGGGGATGAATTTTCCATCGATATACATCAGAGTGATTTCAGCATATATACCGTTTGAAATATATATTCTGTTTGCCCAATGCTTTGTAGAAGCCAGAACAAACTGACTGTGGTGTATAAAACCGGGATCAAAATTAATCTTTCGTTTACCGTCAACGAAGCACATTTTTTCAATTTTATTAGTTATTAACTTTATATTTACGAGACTTCCGGGGTGTATAAGTCTTTTAAAACTGACCAATTTCCCCTGAATTTTTTGTCCCATTTCGTTTGTATAATAATAAGTGAATTTATCAAAATCCAAAGTTTCGGAGATATAATCGATTTCTCCAAAATTTTTTATCAGCTCTTCCTCTATTTCCAAATATTTATAATCTATATAACTTCCAAATACAAAAATAACCAAATTTACCAGTTCAACTTTTCTCACATTTCCCATTGAACACCTCATAACAAAAAAATAGGAATTACTAAAATTCCTAAAATCAAACTAAGAAAATTATATCACGTTTCAAAAAACTTATATACGAATAAAAATGCAACAATCCTTAACAGATATTCAAAAAAATCTGAAACAAGCGACTAAATTATTTTTATCATTTTCGTAAAGCAAACTAATTTTTTTAGAGATATAATTGTTTGTTCAATCACGCAAGGGAAAAAAGAATAAATTACTCAAAAAGTTATAAATGATTTATTTAATCACCACTCAGTTTGATTTCTACTTAAAACTTTCAATGATAAACTTTCAATTATGCTTCGTTTTCTTTTTTCCCTTGCATTATCCCTAAAACAAAAGATTCAAAGTTCTTGTCTGAAATTGAAAAATTCACGGCTCCCCGCATTGCTGTTTTTATTGCATCAAACGTATTTTCTCCCGAAACAATTTCCGAAATGAAAATTGCATCGAACAAATCACCATTCCCAAATTTATCGACACCTATTTCTTTATTTTCGAAATTATTATTATTGAAAAATATTCCTTTTGTTCCATCTTTCACTATCGATTTTTCAAAAGGAAGTCTTTTTATTTTATTCATTTCCATTCTATTCGGTAAAATATAATCAAAAATTTCATAATCAATTATTTTTTCTCCTTCAAACCACGGTGTTGGGTCAAGAAATTTCCAATCTGCGTTTATTGAAGATAAATCGTTTACAATATCACTTCCAAGTTCAAAAGTAGAAAAAAAAGCTGAGAATTTTTTCTCTGTCAGGGTATCTTTCAATAATGAAGTGATTTTTATCCTTGTGGTTCTTTCCACTCCTATAATTTTTTTCTCTTTGTAAAGAAAAATCCCTTTTTTTGAAGGATACTTAAGAGGAAATATTTTCAGATTATTTTCATATATTTTTTCATAACAATTTTCGGGATAGACGGTTCCAAAATAGACTTCAAATCCCATTTTACTCAAAGCAAAGGCAACATTATATGCTGCCCCTCCTATTTTTGAGCTGAATATTGTTGAATGGCCTTCACCACTCATTTCGACATCATTAAACAAACCACCTATAACCAATATTTTTCTATTTTGTTCTGAAAAGTCTATCTCCCGCATCCCCCAATCCTGGAACTATATATCCGTGATCATTGAGTTTTTCGTCAAGTGCGGCCGTCACTATTTTAACATCGGGATGATTTCCATGAACAAATTTTACCCCTTCCGGAGCCGCGATTAAACACATCAAAGTTATCTTAGTACCACCAGCTTTTTTAACTTCATCTACAGCAGCGCTTGAAGAAACCCCTGTCGCAAGCATGGGATCAACAACAAAAATCTCATTTTCAGATATATTTGGAAATTTCGCATAATATTCAACAGGTTGAAGTGTTTCGGGATCTCTATATATTCCAATAAAACCAACCGATGAATTCGGCATCAAAGAAAGTATTCCATCGAGCATTCCCAAACCTGCCCTTAATATCGGAACGATGGTTACCTTTTTTTCTTCAATAAAAAAGCCGTCGGCATCGCATATTGGAGTTGTAACCCTTTTCATTTTAGTTTTAATGTGTCTCGTTGCCTCGTATGTTATTAAAAACGAAATCTCTTTCAAAAGTTCTTTGAATTCTTTTGTACCGGTAGATTTTTTTCTCATAAGGGAAACCTTATGTTTTACCAGGGGATGGTCTACAATTATTAATTCCTTCATAACACTCTCCTTATATTTTTTTGTATAATGGATATCTTTCAGTTAATTTATGTACTTTATCTTTAATTTCTTTTATGATGTTATCTTCAAGCATTCCCTCTTCATCCTTTATGTTTTTCAAAGTATAATCGATCAAATCAGCTATTTCCGACATATTGGATTCATCCATCCCTCTCGTGGTAACTGCGGGAGTTCCAATTCTGATACCGCTTGTTACGAAAGGAGATCTCTTTTCCCCGGGAACAGTATTTTTATTCACAGTTATATCGACGCTTTCTAAAGCTTTCTCGGCAGCTTTACCTGTAATTTCCGTATTTGAAAGATCCAGCAAAAAAACATGCGTATCGGTTCCACCGGATACAACTTTATTTTCTCTTTTTTCAAGTTCTGCAGCCAGGGCTTTAGCGTTGATAACTATCTTCTGCTGATAAAATTTAAAATCATCTTTCAGTGCTTCACCAAAGGAAACCGCTTTTGCCAGTATCACATGCATGAGGGGTCCACCCTGGATTCCGGGAAATAACGCTTTATTTATTTTCTTATATACATCCTTATCATTTGTTAAAACCATTCCTCCCCTTGTTCCTCTGAGCGTTTTATGTGTAGTGGTGGTAACGACATGAGCATAATCAATGGGATTAGGATACAGTCCTGCAGCAACAAGACCGGCAAAGTGCGCCATATCAACCATTAGTAAAGCGTTTATTTTATCGGCTATTTCTCTGAATCTTTTGAAATCTATTATCCTTCCATAAGCACTTCCACCAGCAATTATCAATTTTGGCTTATTATCCTCTGCCAGTTTTTCCACATTATCCATATCAATATATCCGGTATTTTCATCCACACCGTAAGAAGTAACATCATAAAGTAACCCTGAAAAATTTACGGGTGAACCATGAGTAAGATGTCCTCCTTCACTTAAAGACATACCCATTATTTTATCCCCGGGTTTTAAAAACGCAAAATAAACCGTCATATTAGCTTGAGAACCCGAATGGGGTTGTACATTAACATATTTTGCATTGAACAGATCCTTCGCTCTGTTTCTTGCGAGAGATTCTGCCATATCAACGATCTTGCAGCCACCGTAATACCTTTTATTCGGGTATCCTTCGGCATATTTATTAGTTAAAAGAGAGCCAGCAGCTTCCATTACCGAAGGAGAAACAAAATTTTCCGAAGCGATCAATTCCAAACCCTCTTCCTGTCTGTTCTTTTCCAATTCTAAAATTTCATATGCTTTTTCATCAGTTTCTTTGAGATGATCCCACATAAAGCTAACCTCCCTAAATATTTTTTATTCCTATGGTCGTAGACACGGGATAGCAATTTATTTTCCCGGTCTCAAACTTTAACCCATTCATATCCACTTTAAAATCCTGTGCAACAATTCTCCAGTTGCCTGATTGCTCAATATTGTATTCTCCGTTAGTTGAATTGTGAATAATTAGGATCTCGTGATCTTTTCCCCTTATTATATATACAATTTTTCCATCTGCTGCATGAATTATAGATAATCTTTTTCTTATCTCCAAACTGGTTTTCAATTTAAACAAAGATTCATTTTTCCTCAGTTGAATCAATCCGGAAATGTATCTGAAATAATCTTCATAAAAATCTTTTCTCAAATAATTCAATTCATTTATAAAATGGCCAGAATTATAACTGTTCTCTTCAAGTGCTTTCGTCCTCAACATTTCAGATCCGGAATGTAAAAACGGAATACCCTGTGAAGTTAAAACTATGGAAATGGCTAAAGCCGCCCTTTTTTTATGTTCTTCAAAATACATATGTGGAGTACTTTTCAATACTTTATCCCAAAGAGTCATATTGTCGTGGCAGGAACAATAATTTATAACTTCGTTCGGTTCCGTAGAAAATCCCCGGATAACTCTTGAATAGTTTATCTCACCGACAATTCCTTTGGCAACTTCCAATTCCCTGTCTTTTTCTCCAGTCACAAAACCTTTACTATAATCGTCTAAATACCCTTTGAGCGCATTTCTTAAGTCATCATTGAAAACCGCTATTCCGGTTCCCTTCTGTTCTCCTTTGAAAAAAACCCTATCCTGCATGGTAGTAGAACCGGCGGTCCATGGTTCACCATAAAGAAATATGTTTTTCTTTATTTTTCTCAATTCCTCTTCAATAATTTTCATGGTGTTGGTACCCATAAGACCCATCAAATCAAATCTGAAACCATCAACATTATAATCATTGATCCAATGCTTCAGGGAATCTATAATAAATTTTCTCACCATGTACCTCTCGGTTGCTATTTCATTTCCGCAACCGGAGCCATTTGAAAACTCTCTATTCTGAGTCAATCTGTAATAATAATACGGAACCAATTTTTGAAAACACGATTCCTCCGTTTGGAAAGTATGATTATATACAACATCCAGAATTACCCCTATTTCATTTTCGTGAAGTTTGTTTATTAATCCTTTGAGCTCAAGTATTCTTTTTTCAGGATCTCTGGGATTATTCGAATATATACCTTCGGGTACATTATAAAGTGATGGATCATAGCCCCAGTTATAATCTTCTGAAATTTCATCGTTGCTGAAATCCTGGACGGGCATCAGATGAATGTGTGTAATTCCCAGTTTTTTTAAATAGTCTATTCCGGATAATGAATTCAATGGAGTTCGGGTACCGTTTTGCAAACTGTCGTATTTTCCATATACTTTTGTGCCCGATGTCCACGAGTGTGTTAAATCATCTATATGTGCCTCATAAATGATTGCTTCCAGCGGACTTTTCAGATGTGGGCCATAATTTATTGCAAGATCTTTATTTCTGATTTTTTCAAAATCGATAATATACGAAAATTCACTGTTCAGAGTACACGCTTTTCCGTAAGGATCATGAGTATAGATAATTTCGTCGTATCTTTCGATTCTGTATCTGTATGCGTATCCATAAAGTTGTTTTTTTATTGAGGCCATCCATACTCCGGCTTTATCATTTTCCATTACAAGATCATAAACTGATTTTTCCAAATCATCCATCGAAAAAATCTCAACGAATATTCTCTGCGGTCCCGGGGCCCAGACTTTAAAAGTTGTCGAATTGTATGACAAAAAATTCCCCAATTTTTCATCGGTATCGTAATTTCCATTTAAAAGAATATGGCCTGGAAAAACTTTATATTTTTCCTTTTCACCTTCAATGATAACTCTGTCAAAGGGAGTGATAACTCTGTCCAATTTAATTGAAACAAAATCGCCTATTTGAGAAAAAGAAAAAAGAACAAGATCACCATTAACTATCACATTCATTATTTTTTCTCTTGTAAAAAGGGTTATTTCTGAATTTGAGTCTAAAAAAGCTATGTTTTCCGGCAAATCATCACCTATTTATCGAATAATTTTTTTATCGTCTCCCTGTAAGGAGGGCGCAAAATACCTTTTTCAGTAATTATTCCGGTTATCAAATTCCAAGGTGTTACGTCAAAAGCAGGATTGAAACACTTCACATTATCCGGAGCAATCTGCTTATCTCCTATATGTGTGATCTCTCTTATATTTCTCTCCTCAATAGGTATTCCTTCGCCATCCGGCATTTCAATATCTATCGTAGACAACGGAGCAGCTATATAGAAAGGTACGCCGTGCTTTTGGGCAAGAACGGCAACGGAATATGTACCTATTTTATTAGCGGTATCTCCATTTGCAGCTATTCTATCAGCACCTACAACAACAGCATTTATTTTGCCTTGCTTCATAACCCAGCCAGCCATGTTATCTGTTATTAAAGTAACATCGATTCCACTTTCCATTAACTCCCATGCAGTTAATCTGGCCCCCTGAAGATAGGGCCTGGTTTCATCAGCAAACACTTTTATTGTTTTTCCGGAATCTATAGCTCCTCTGATAACTCCCAAAGCGGTCCCATAATCTACAGTGGCCAATGCCCCGGCATTACAATGCGTGAGTACCGTATCTCCGTCTGATAGGATTTCCTGTCCGAATTTTCCTATAGATTTATTAATTTTTATATCATCCTCTGCTATATTATAAGCTTCATTTTCTAAAATCACTAAGATATCATCATCATTTATATTTTCTAAAAAAACTTTTTCCATTCTTTTCAAGGCCCAGAACAAATTTACGGCAGTTGGTCTGCTTGAGGCTAATTTTTCGAAGATTCTTTTGGAAACATCCTCAGACTTTTCAGATATCAAAGAATCACTTAATTCCCTGAGTCCTAAATAATATCCAAAAGCCGCGGTCGCACCGATCGCCGGTGCTCCTCTGACGATCATATCTTTGATTGCAACATAAACATCTTCATACGTTTTACATATCATATATTCTTTTTTTGTTGGGAGCATTCGTTGATCAATTAAAATTAATTCGTTTCCGTTCCACTCAAGTGTTATCGTTTTAATCTTCTTCATTATAATTCTACTCTCTGAAGAATATTTGAAGTTAAATCATTAAAGGCTCTCTCCATTTCCGTATCCCTCATTCCCACTATTATGCTTTCTCCTTTATCGGCTTTAACATTAACTTCCGGATTAAGAGGCAGTTGCCCAAGAAGGGGTAAGTCAAATTCTTCTGCAATTCTTTTTCCTCCACCCTCACCAAAAACATTCATTTTATTTCCACATTTATCACAGATCAGATAAGACATGTTTTCCACTATTCCTATCGGTTTCCTCATCATTTTTTTTACGAAATTAATCGCCCTTCTAACATCAACGAGCGCAACTTCCTGCGGTGTTGTTACAATAAGAGCCTGTAAATCAGGTATAGTCTGAAGAATGGTTAGGGATTCATCTCCTGTTCCCGGAGGAGAATCAATTATCAGAAAATCCAGATCTCCCCACTGGACATCACCTAAAAATTGATAAATAGCCGTTGTTTTCATTGGACCTCTCCAGATCACCGGATCTCCCTGATCAACATAACTCGCAAGAGAAACGACCTTTAATTCGCCGGGAATTTCGACCGGAGATATTTTCCCATTTTCCGAAATTCCAAGCTTTTTATTTATTCCCAGCATCTTAACAACATTTGGACCATGCAGATCTATATCAAGCAACCCGGTTTTAAATCCCTGATAAGTCAATGAAACAGCCAGATTAACGGCAACGGTAGATTTTCCAACTCCTCCCTTGCCCGACATCACCAATATTTTATTTTTTATTTTTCCCATATTTTCACTGATATTTTGCATTCTTTCACTCTGGTCAGTCAAGTTACTCCTCCTCGTATTTTATCTCATAATCTATTTTTAACGCCTGTTTCAACATTCCTGCTACCGGACAATACTTTTCGTGGGATTTGCTCACTGCTTTCTCTATTTTTTCTTTATTCAGGTCTTTTCCCTTAAAAATATAGAACAATTTAATATAAATAAACTTACCGGGAACTTCATCTTCATTTTTAGCTTCGGCCTTCATAGCATAGGTATATTTTTCTATTCTCATTTTTCTCAGAATTGCGTTCACTACCATCGATGTACACCCCATAAGCGATGCCAGCGTCAATTCCATTGGAGTTCCCCCCAGGGCCTTCTCACCTTCCGGCCTGTGTGTATCCATAAATATTTCAATCCCATCATCTGTCACTGCTTTATAAGCGGTTTTATTTACTCTCTCAAGCTTCATATCCATAAAATCACCTCTTCTCAAAATATTATAACAAAAAAAAAGAGGCATAAAGCCTCTCAATTTATTTCGCTGTTGCATTTTTTGCGATGTCACAATATTCTTTAAAGGTTTCAAAATCGTTTACCGCCAGATCTGCCAACATCTTTCTGTTTATATTAATTCCCGCTACTTTCAGTCCATGCATTAATTCGTTGTATTTCGTATCGGCCATTCTTGCCCCGGCATTTATTCTGGTTATCCATAGTCTTCTGTAATCTCTTTTCTTCTGCTTTCTTCCCGCAAATGAAAAAACTCCCGATCTTACATAATATTGTCTGGCTATCCTATATCTTCTGCTTAACGCACCTCTGTAACCTTTAGCAGCCTTCAAAAATTTTTTTCTCTTCTTTTTCGAAATCATTCCGCCTTTAACACGCATCTATTTCACCTCTTCATTATTATTTATATGCAAAGACTCTTTTTTACTTTGCGTTCCATTCCCTTTGGAAGTATATCTCTTTTCTTCGCTATTCTTCTATTTCTAGGACTTTTCTTTCCAGTGTTATGCCCTGTACCCGAGTGATGGAATGAAACTTTTCCACTTCCGGTAATCTTGAATCTTTTTGCACTGGCCCTATGAGTTTTCATCTTGTTTTTACTCATTGTCATTTCCTCCCTGCTTTGGTTTATCCTTCTTAGACACGGGCCTTAAAATCATCCACATGTCTCTTCCTTCTAATTTAGGTTTTCTATCTACTTCAGAAAGTTCCGATAAATCGGAAGCAACTCTATCTAAAATTTCTTTTCCTTTATCAGCAAAAACTATTTCTCTTCCCCTGAACATTATTACTACCCTTACTTTACTCCCCTTTTCCAAGAAAGTCCTTATTCTATTGCATTTCGTTTCATAATCATGGGTATCGATTCGTATTCTGAATTTCATCTCTTTCATCTGATTTTGCTTTGACTTTTTCTTCGCTTCCCTCTGCCTCTTTTCTTTTTCATATTTATACTTCCCGAAATTCATTATCTTTGCAACAGGAGGATTTGCCTCCGGAGCAACAAGGACAAGATCCAAACTCTTTTCCCTTGCTATTCTTAATGCTTCAGAAGTTGGTATTATACCTAATTGCGTTCCGTCATCATCTACAACTCTAACTTTCTCGGATCTAATTTCACCATTCTTTGGTGTATAATCATTTTTTTTACCGATAAATAATCACCTCTCAAAAAATAAAAACAGGCGGTACATACACCCGCCTATTATTGTGTTAGTTCACCTTTGTTACCCTTTACCTTAAGGCTGGGGTGGGACAGTGTCCTCTTTCTCATATTATTGGTGATCCCTGCAGGAATCGAACCTGCAACCTATTGATTAAGAATCAACCGCTCTGCCAATTGAGCTAAGGGACCAATAAATTCACTTATGAATTTTAAACCAAAATGATTTCTATGTCAACCTCGAAACATCAAAAATTATTCAATCATAATTATTTTGCTTTTTTCTATATTGTAAAGCTTCCGCCAAAATCTTCGGTGAAATAACTCTTTCGCCTTCTAAATCAGAAATAGTTAAACATACTTTCAATATTTTGTCTATACTCCTTCCGGTTAATTTCATTTTGTCCGCAGCATTTTCCAGTAAAAGCTTTGCGGGAATTTCCATTTCAATAATTTCCTCCAACATTTTGTGACTCAACTGGCCGTTTGAGTAAATCCCATATTTTTTCAATCTGTCAAGTTGAATTCTTCGAGCCATTTCCACTCTTTTTCTTATCTTCTCAGATGTCTCTCCGGATTCAAAATCTCTGTATTTCTTATATTCTATTCTCGGCATATTAACAAAAATATCTATCCTATCCTCCATGGGCCCCGATATTTTCTTATTATATCTTTTTATCTCATTCCAGTTACAGGTACACTCTCTTGAATCGTCGCCATACCAACCACAAGGACATGGATTTTGAGCCAAAACCAACATGAATCTTGACGGATAAGTAACCGATAACTTCGCTCTGGAAATCGTTACTTCGGAATCTTCAAGTGGTTGCCTAAGGGCTTCAATAACATCTCTTCTGAATTCAGGAAATTCATCTAAAAAAAGGACTCCATTATGTGCCAGACTGATCTCTCCGGGTTTTGCCTGAGTTCCACCACCTATGATTGCCGTACTAGATGCCGTGTGATGCGGTGATCTGTAGGGTCTTGTTATTATCAGCCCACTATCGTTAAGCAATCCGGAAACACTGTAAATCATAGTTGTTTCAATAGCTTCATTTAAAGTCATTGGAGGAAGAATGCCCGGAATTCTTCTCGCGAGCATAGTTTTTCCACATCCGGGAGAACCCATGAGCAAAATATTGTGCCCTCCGGCGGCGGCAACTTCGGCCGCTCTTTTGGCAAATTCCTGCCCTTTAATATCAGACATATCCTCCACTTTTCCGGTTTTCATCTGTGGCACTTTAAACTTCACCGGCCTCTTTTCAACATAGCCATTGATAAACCGAACCATTTCATTCAGATTTTCCATAACATATATATCTATTCCTTCAACAACAGATGCTTCTGATTCGTTTTCTTTCGGGAGAATTACCTTTAAATTCTTATCATTCTTTTGAAGGCTTATTAAAATAGGAAGGACCCCTCTCACCTTCCTCAGTGAACCGTCTAGCCCCAACTCTCCAAAAAAAACGAATTCGTCCAGATTTTTACTTATAACATCATTGGCTTTCAACAATCCCGCAGCGATCGGAAGATCCAAATAAGAGCCCTCTTTTTTCACGTCGCTCGGAGCAAGATTGACAACAATTTTTCCGTTGGGAACCTTAAATCCCGAATTTTTTATAGCGCTTTTAACTCTCTTCTTACTCTCCTTAACTACGGTATCCCCAAGACCTACGATGTCTATATCGTAGATCACCGCTTTCTTATCCACATCAATTTCAACTACGACGGGAATCATTTGAAGTCCGTAAAGTGTAACGGTTTTTACATTTGAATAATTCAAACATTCCACCTTCTTTTTTATATATTCATTATTAATATATAACTTTTTAAATTTTTTATATTAAAAAGCATTGAATATTTTTTTCATCTGGATTATTTTTGAATCCAGGTGTATAATGGCAACTCATCTTTTTGTTGAAACGCATTTCAAAATGCCGAAAAACAATTCAAAGTAATAATGACCTTGAATTCTTATTTTTAATAATTTATACATAAATATCTTTGAAATTAATTTCGCAAATATAATATGATATGAAGAACAATTCATTCAAATAATTGTATTTTCATGGGATAAATCACGGAAAAATCACAAAAAATGAAAACTGGCACAATTTTGCAGATAAAATTCCAGATGATTATAAATTATTTAGGAGGTAACAACCATGAGGAGAAAAAATGGATTTTCATTAGTTGAATTATTAATCGTATTGGCAGTTATTGCTGCTTTGATCGCTGTAGTTACACCAATCGCACTGAACGC
>JASGMR010000080.1 GCA_030156385.1 Kosmotogales bacterium | reverse complement strand
CCGGAGGAAAAAAGAACAGACAGTATAAATGACACGATACAAAGAGCCGTTGAATTTTTGCTTATTCATCATATTTATAAACACAGCCATGATTTGAATAAAATTTCCAAACCCGGCTGGCTTAAATTCAGTTTTCCCTTGATGTATCAGACGGATATACTGGAAATACTGGACATTCTGACCGGGCTCGGCGTAAGTGACAGCCGTATGGATGAGGCCATAAATGTTGTGCTTGAAAAACAGGACGATATGGGAAGATGGAAAACAGAAAATACTTTCAACAGTGATAAACTGCTCATTCCTATGGGGAAAAAAGGCAGTCAGAGTAAGTGGATAACGTTTAAGGCAGTGCGAACGCTGAAAAATCACTGGAAGAATTCACAGAAACATGCGTAAGAAAAAACGGTGACTGGTGCATAACGTCCAGTGCATAGTGAAAAAATAAAAAAATCTAATCCTTATACAATCGTTCAATAATTGTGGAACAATGGTTAAGCGATAGTTCAACAATAGCCAAGCAGTTGTATAAGATTAAATTTTTTTCACTAGACACCAAATCCTGAACACTAGACACTGCTGTTTTCCTGTTCTCTATTTGCCAATTCTCTATTTTCTATAGCGCTTTTCATCTTTTAAGCCTTTGAGCTTTTTGACTTTTCAGCCTTTAAGCTTGATTTTTTTCCTGTTCTCTATTTGCCAATTCTCTATTCTCTAAATTACTTTTCATCCTTTAAGCAATTGAGCTTTTTGGCTCTTCAGCCTTTAAGCGATAGTGAAAAAATAAGATACATAAAAAAGGCGGTGATCAACACCGCCCTTCATTTTACACAGTTTCCAGTTTCTTTTTATCTTTCAGGTAGAATACAAGCATGACAACGACACTCATGACATACGGAAGCATCAGCGCAAACTGTGGTGGAATGGCCTGATTCTGCAGTTTGAGTGAAAGACTGTCGAAGAATCCGAACAAAAATGATATCAAAATCATATACTTCGGTTTCCCTCTTGCGATCAGAATTACGGCCAATGCTACGAATCCTCTGCCTCCGGTCATATCTCTGGAGAACATCCTGACGTTGTAAAGCGACAACTGAGATCCCGCCAGACCACAGAGACATCCACATAAAATACTCGCTATAAGCTGTACATAACCTACTTTTATACCTCCGGCGACCAGTGCCTTCGGTTTTTCTCCACACACTCTCAGGTGTAAACCGTATGTGGTTTTATAAATGATGAATGAGAATAGAAAAACAAGGAAAATAGCCACATAAGTCAGAACACTGAAATTCAAAATATAATTATCTATAAAATAAATTCCCGTATGAATGTCAAGACTGGGAATCGCAACTATTTTTGGGGAGTTGAAGACATTCTGACCCACGAACATCACCCTCGTCAAAAAGATGGTCAGAGAACTCACCAGAATATTCAAAGCAAAACCTATCGCAAAATTGTTCGCCTTCAACCCGCTGACGAAAAATGTATAAATGAGTGAGAAAATTACCGAGGCCGCCATTCCCCCTAAAATTCCAAGGAAAGCGTTTCCCGTCATAAACGAAAACACAACGGAAAAGAAAGCACTGATCAGCATCAGACCTTCCATTGCAACGTTAACTATTCCGGCATAATAGGTCAGGGCGCCTCCCAGAGAAGCAAGTAAAATCGGTGTTGCCATTCTGATTGTGGTGGTGTATAAAGTCGTTATTTCATCAAACATGATTATTTGCCTCCCTTCCTCATCGATATTATCTTAAAGGCCGACACGAAAAGAACCATTACAGCCTGTAAAAGGCCGCTGATTTCCGCGGGCACATTAGAAAACAGTTCCAGATTCACGCTTCCCGTTTGAAGCATGGCAAAAATAAACGATATAAAAACTATCAAAATCGGGTTGTTGAACGCGAGCAAACAGACTAAAAGACCTGTGAATCCAAAACCCGGTGAAAAACTCTGCATCATTCTGTGATTCATTCCAAGCACCAGCAGTCCACCTGCCAGACCTGCAACGGCACCACCCATGAGCATACTCACCAGTTTTATTTTCTTGGTCTTGATTCCGCTCATCTTTGAAAAATCGGGATTGCTTCCGGTCATTCTTATTTCATAACCGAATTTAAATTTCCTTATTATAAAATAGAAGATGAAAACGACCCCTAAAGCTATAAAAAAAGTATACGAAAACTGTGATCCTCTGAACATATAAGGTATCTGAAAAGAGGAATCGATGTATTTTGTCTGTGCCATCGGAGAACTGTGGTCCCTGAACGGATAATTTATCAAAAACAGAACAAAATACGATGCGATGTAGTTACCCATAAGGGTCGTTACCACTTCGTCAACATTCAGTTTTATTTTCAGGTATCCGGGCCACAAAGCCCACACAAGGCCAAATAATGCACTGACAATCAATGCAAAAAGTATATTTAAAAAACTCGATCCAAGATTGATTGAAAATCCTATGAGTGCCGCTCCAAAACCACCAAGCAAAAGCTGCCCTTCGCCCCCGATGTTCCAGATTCCCGCCCAGGAGGGAATAGCCACGGCCAGAGCAGTCAACATTATCGGAACCATCTTATTCAGAGTGGAAAGGAAATATCCGGTATCTCCCAGAGATCCTTCGAGTATATATCCGAATGCGCTGAAGGGGTTTTCACCGCTTATTGCTATTATTACGGCCCAAACTGCAAGAATGATCAATATAAAAAAAACCCAGATTGTAATTTTTTTCAAAGTATTAGAAAACATTTATCAACTCTCCTTCAGACCCGTCATATAGTAACTCAATTCTTTGATATCATAATCAGGATACTTGAATTCGGCGACGATCTTACCTCTGTATAAAACTATTATTCGATTAGATATTGACATCAATTCATCCAGATCACTGCTTATCAATAAAACACTGTTTCCCTCTACGGTCAGTTCCTTAAAAGAATCGTGAATCAAAGCCTTTGCGGCAATATCTACTCCGGATGTCGGTTGAGATGCGATTAATAGTTTCACCTGATTATTTAATTCTCTTCCAACGAGCAATTTCTGCATGTTACCCCCCGACAGCGAGCTGACAGGAGTTTTCATATTTTTTACTCCTCTTACATCGTAATCTTCAACTATACCGGTTACGAGTTTTACCGAATTTTTATTGTTAATCAGAACTTTACCAAACCTCTGATCTTTATGATGATAGGCGATCCCGTTTTCAAGAATCGATCTGTCGATTGCAAGGCCGTTTTTAATTCTATCATCAGTTATGTAAGCGATTCCCGCTTTTCTTTTTTCCAGTATCGTCGATTTATTCAATTCCTTATCCGCGAGTTTGACGCTCCCCTGTTCGGGAAGAATGTCTCCCGTTAAAACTGAAAATAAATCCTCCTGACCGTTACCTTCAACTCCGGCAACACCGAGGATTTCTCCCTTTTTTATATTGAAGGAAATATTCTTTATCATCATTCCCTTTAAAGATAAATCGTCAACGGAAAATAAAATTTCTTCCTTTTCATTTTTCGGTGGCGTCGCATTGAAATCGAATTTCTTTCCTATCATGAGATTTGCAACTTCGTCTCTCGTAATGTCCTGCTTTGAATAACTTCCAACCGTTTTTCCATTTCTCAAAACCGTTATGCTGTCCGATATTTTGAAAACTTCTTTGAGCCTGTGAGAAATAAATATTACAGTTTTTCCCTCGTTTTTTAAATTTATGACAAAATCCAGGAAATCATTGACCTCTGTGGGTACTAAAACTGCAGTCGGTTCATCTAAAATGATTATCTCCGGTCCCTTATACAGAACTTTCAGAATTTCAACTAATTGCTGCTTGCCGATAGGGAGATCTCTCACTATATCTTCGGGAGACAGGGATAATTTCAGTTTTTTTATCAGATCACCAACTTTCAATTTAATCGACTTATAATCTATTTTGCCGAAAAAATTCGTGAAATCTTTCTCGCTTCCCAGAACAACGTTCTCCATTACGGAAAGATTCGGCACAATCATGAAATGCTGATGAACCATGCCTATGCCCATCTCTATGGCTTTTCCCGTACTTGAAATATTCACTTCCTTATCATCCACGCTTATACTTCCGGTAGTCGGTTTGATCAATCCGAAAATTATGTTCATCAAAGTGGTCTTGCCCGCTCCGTTTTCACCGACTATTGAATGTATTTCGCCCTTTTTTACGGACAAATTTACCCCTTTCAGGGCTTCAAAACCATTGGGATATCTTTTCGTCAAATCTTTTATTGTAATCACTTCAGCTCCCCCAAGAAAATCCGGACCCAATGATGATGGGTCCGGAATAAATATTATTCTATATAACTTTCTACTACTATTTCTCCATCCTTTATTTTTTCCTGAATATCCTGAACAGCTACGTATGTTGCGTAAGGAACTATAGATTGCATATCATCGTTGTAAGCCAGACTGATACCGTCATTTGCCACACCGTAAATGTATGTTGCGCCCTTTTCCAGTGTACCATCAATGGCCATCTTTGTAATATCATAAACTGCAACGTCGACTCTCTTGAGCATACTGGAAACGATACTACCTGGTTGCAGATATGCCTGATCTGTATCAACACCGATTGCATAAAAATCGTAATCTTTTGCGGCTTCGAGCACACCAAGACCTGTTGGACCTGCAGCCTGGAAAATTACATCTGCGCCCTCATTGAATACGGAATAAGCGGTTTCCTTTCCTTTTGCAGGATCGTAATGAGTACCGGCGAACTTTGAAACGATTTCCATTTCTGGATCGACATATTTTACACCCTGTTTGAAACCTGCTTCATAATCTCTTATTACGGGCATATCCGCGCCACCTACAAATCCGACAACATATTCATCGTTGATGAATTCAAGAGCTGTTTTGTCTGTTAACAATGCTGCCAGACAACCTGCCAGGAATGCGCCTTCATTTTGCTTGAAAGGAACTGAAACAACATTCGGAAGATCACTGCCACCGTCGATGTAAACGAAGGTCTTATCAGGATATAATTCTGATACTTCCTTCAATTCTTTATCGAAGTAATATCCAGGATCAACAAAAATCAAATCATATCTGGATGCGGCAGCCTTCAAAGCGTCGAAATATTTTGAAGGATCAACGTGACATTCGAAAATTTTATATTCAACATCAAAATCCTGGGCAGCGGCCTGAATACCTTCATAAGCCATATCTGTGAATCCTCTGTCACCTATTGCGTCTCCTGCAACGATTGCCACATTCAACTTTGCAAACGAAAAGACACTCAATAAAATAACTACTAAGAATACTAATACTTTACCTTTTGTCATAAGTTTTCCCCACCTTTATCTTTGTATTTAATTTCGCTCAAATATGGATATGATTCTCCACTACCCAAGCGCTCAGTACTTTTTGCAGCATATAGATTTGCAAACGAACCAATTTCTTCAAACGATAATTTCTTGATATAACCCCATATCAAAGCGGCATCGAAGGCATCGCCTGCTCCTGTGGAATCGATCGTTTTAACCGTTTTCCCCTTGAAAGATTTTCTGAAATCCGAATTTATCAGCTCGCATCCCCTGCTTCCTTTTTTTACCCATATATCTTCAATTCCGAATGTGTCGATAAAATCATCAAAGTGTATTGAAAGGTTTTTACAGATCGTTTCTATCTCACTTTCGTTTGGAAGAAAAACATCCGTGAGTTCCAGAACCTGTAAAATTCTCCTGGCACTGTTGTTGCGAAAATCTCTCAGATTAGGATCAAAAAACACCTTCACATTTTTTTCTTTTGCCATCTTCAATATTTCCAAAAAAGTAAAAAACGTTTCTTTGCCTTCAATCACCGAAACTCCTGTGATATATAAGTGCCGGGGAAAAGGCAGTTGTTCCGGGAGATCGCTTATCTTCAGATGGATATCGGATGCATCATTTCTGAATGAGAAGAAAGTTCTCTCATCTTTCGTAACTGCGGAAAAAACAAAACCTGTAGGGTAATCTCCGGTTATAACGACATTTGTGGTATCGATCTTCTCTTTATCGAAAAATTCACATACTTTTTCACCGAAATCATCGGTGCCGATTTTGCTGACTAATGCCACATTCAGGCCAAGTCTGCTCGCCCCCACAGAAGTATTCAACCCGGATCCACCGAATATAATGTTCGCCCGGCTTCCATAGGCACATCCTCCCTTTACGGGGAGGTCGTCGACTTTTCCGACGACATCCAAATTCACGTCTCCCAAAACAACTAAGTCATTTTTCATTTATTCTTTCTTACCTCTTCAACTATCTTGATAAATTCTTTTACTCTTGATGGATCAACGGTATTTTCAGTATCTCCATCGTATTTGAATGAAGTTCCCACTACACATCCGGTGGCATATTCAAGGAGTTCCTTGACATTTTCCTTTCTAGTTCCGGATCCAATGAAAATAGGATAATTTGGTAAAACACTTCTGACCTTCTTTACATCGTCAACAGGGGTTGCAAATCCTGTATGTTTTCCACTTATAATAACTCCATCTGCCAGAAAATATGCTGCATCGTATGCGGATTCTTCTATTGGTCTCATTGCCAGTGGCGCAGAATGCTTAATATGAACGTCTGCAAGCAGCTTGATCGAAGGATCCAGGAACTTTCTGTATCTCATTATTTGATGAGGTTTTCTCAAAGCGAGCCCTGAAACATCAACGGAAGCTTCGGTGAAGAAAGTCGCTCTCACGAACTTCGCTCCGGAAGAATGAGCAATCGCTATTGAACCTTCAGGATCTGCCAGCAAACATATTCCCAGTGTTGTATCGGGAAAAGCTTTATGAATCTCGTGTGCCACTATGGAAAGTGCCGCGATAGTTTCTGAAGGGGCATTGTTTGGAAAATAAGTTGGATCATTATAATTTTCAACTTCCAATGCATCAACACCACCATCGACAAGTGCTTCGGCTTCTTTGAGAGCTCTGTCAATAACTTTCTTCAGACCCTGTCCGTCATAAATCGGTGATCCCGGAAGTGGAAGAAGATGAAGCATTCCGATAATCGGTTTCTCATTTTTAAAAAATTCGTTGATGTCCTTTTCACATATCATAGTACATTACCCTCCTTAAATTTACTTTCTGAACTTTTCTACAACATTTATGAATGATTTAACTCTTTGTGGATCTATTTCTTCTTCAGTTTTTCCATCTTTTTTCAGACTCGTTCCGACGATTATTGCATCGGCATATTCAGGGAAATATTCATGAATATTTTCGGCGGATACTCCGCTTCCAACGATCAATGGAGTTTCCGGAAGGAATTTTCTAACTCTCTTCACATCTTCAGGATCGGTTTTTCCACCGGTCTTTTTTCCTGTTACGATTATAGAATCAGCCAGACCTCTTTCCACTGCGTCTTCTGCGGATTCTTCGATTGGTCTTACCAAAAGACTGTGGCCATGTTTTATATGTACATCGGCAAAAATCTTCACATTTTCTGCTCCGATGTATTTTCTGAATCTCAGAGCATCTGAAGCGATACTTTCCATCATTCCCGCATCCACGATGTATGTCTCAGTGTAATAAGGTACCCTGATGTATTGCGCTTCAATTGTTTTTGCGATTGCGAGAGCTGAAATTGCATCTGATTGCAAAACACACAGACCCATCGGTATATTGACCGCATTTTTGACCTCGCTCGCAACATAAGTCATTGCAGCAACAGTCTCAGGGCCTACCCTCTTCTTAAACATCATATCTCTGAAATTCTCAACTATAAGTCCGTTGATTCCGTTTTCCTCCATAACTTTTGCTTCTTCTACTGCTATTTCGGCAACTTCTTTAACACTCATACCTTCATATCTTGGTGCACCTGGCAATGGTTGAAGATGAACTACACCTATTACCGGTATTTTGGTTCCAAAAATTTCTTCGTACATTTTCATATTATTCACTCCTATCTAAAAAGTTCCTTATAAATTGCGTATCTATCGGGCCTGAAAAGACCCTCCATATATTCCACCGGAACATTATTATTGATAATTGTTAATCGCGACAACTTCAAAAGTGCGGATTTATGATTTATTCTCAGAAGATTGGCGGTTTTCTGATCCGCCAGACAGGCACTTATATTTTCTTCCGCCTTGATAATCTGCAACCCAAGTCTTCCTTCGATCTCCGCATAAAGAGAAGTTGCGGACATATCCACCTCTCGTAATGCAAGAGCCTTTAAAAGAGGAAAATAAGACGTAGTTATCGACATTTCAAGATCATCGACGTATCTTATTCTGATCACTTTCAATATTTTAGTGTCCGCGTTTATTCTCAATTTTCGGATTAATTTCTCGGTAGGATCCATTATCTCCTTACTCAGAAGTTTCGCAGAAGGCTTGTGTCCGGATTCCCTTATCTCTTCAGAAAAGCTCTTCAGCACACTCAACTTCGTATGCATTTTCTCAGAGGTCACAAAAGTCCCTCTGCCTACAAATTTCACCAGAACGCCATCTTCGGCCAGCTTGTTTATTGCGTGCCTTACGGTCATTCTGCTCACGTTGAACAAATTACTCAATTCATTTTCCGTGGGAATTTTGTCCCCAATCTTCAAAGTCCCACTCTCAATTCTTCCCGTTATATAATTCCTAATCTGCATATAAATCGGAATCATAATTTCCCCCTTTTGATACGTATATATGTATATACAAATATATTATAAAATTTTTATTTTGTGAAAAAATTAAACACAAATTAAATTACGAAAACGGGCACTATACACATTTTCACTGAAACTTTCCATAAAAGGAACACAAATGCTTTCATGAAATTTTTTTCACTGGAAAAAAAGATATTTGAAAACAGATAATAAAAAACCTGCAATGTTTGGGAATGGCTTCACAAGCGAAAGAGTAACAGCTAAACAATGGCAGAGCGATTGTAGAACGATAGAAGAACGATGGCTTAACGATAGCAAAGCGGTGGTTGAACAATTGCTGAACGGTTGAGAAAAGGGTAGAGGGTACAGGGTGTAGGGTGTAGAGAAAACAACATCATAAGAAAACGGAGAACAGCGAACAGAGAATAAGATCAGGGCATACGCAGAGAGAACAGAGAGTAGAGAAGTAGATAATAGCAAAAAAACGGTGCTCAGGAATTGGTGTATAGTGCCTGGGGAAAACATAAAGAAATGGATTTAGAAAAGAAAATAACAAGATTTTTTCGCTTTTCGGCTATCAAACTTTTAAGCCTTTAAGTGATGGATTAACAATAGGGGAACAATGGGAAAGCAATGGCAAAGAAGTGGAGAAGCAATTGATGAAGATAGTAGAGAACAAGATAATAGCGTAGATAGCATAAAAGAGAGGTAATTCTCATTTTCAAAAATTCATTTTACCTGTTATCTATTTATCAATTCTCTGCTCTCTAAGCTGCTTTTAAGCGGTTAAGCTTTTTTGCTTTTGAGCTTTTTCAGCCTGTTATCTATTACCCTTGTTCTCAATTTTCTTTTCCAGGCACTAAATCCTATACACTAGGACTGTTTTTATACATTCGTAGCACTGCGAATATTATAAAGATATAAATACAAATGGAAATAATGATTTTGAACTGGCGCTGGCGAACCGGGATTGAATTTGAAGTTTAAATCAAACTTTTTTATAATGTATATCGGAGTCACATTACGAAAGGCAGAAGCCGGACGAATGAAATCATGGAGGTTTTTTATGACGAGAGTATACGATTTTTTGAAAAAGTGCGGAACCTACTATCTTGCAACTGTGGATGGTGATCAACCGAGGGTTCGTCCCTTTGGAACCATAGATCTGTTTGAGGGCAAGCTTTATATCCAGACGGGCAAAGTAAAAAATGTCTCCAGACAAATGCAGGTCAATCCCAGGATTGAAATCTGTGCTTTTGATGAAGATCAGTGGCTTCGCATAGCTGCTACAGCAGTGAGGGATGACAGAGTAGAAGCAAAACAACATATGCTGGATGCCTATCCATCCTTGCAGGAGAAGTATAAAGCAGATGATGACAATACTGAAGTATTATACTTGAAAGACGCTATTGCAACGTTTGAATCGTTCGCTGCCGAACCT
>JASGMR010000079.1 GCA_030156385.1 Kosmotogales bacterium | reverse complement strand
GTACGATACGAAGAATTAAAAGAGAAAGAAAAAGAAACGAACGATATCCTGGATATGAAAAAAGAAAAGAGGGTGACATTGGAAAGTAAGATAGGCATTCTGAAATCCGATTACAGGAAATTAAAGGAACAGGAGAGACATCTTAAAGAAATAAATGAAAAAATAAAAACGATAGGATCCAAAGAAGAGTTGTTGTCCGAATTCAGGAAAAATTTGAAAACACTGGGACAGAAGATCGCGGAGCGTTTCAGAAATGACATCTCATCCAGAGCGACTTTGAATTACAATAAAATTTCAGGTCTCGAAGAAAGAATCATATGGGATGAAACCTATGCAATAAAATTGTTATCTGCACTCGATAATATGGAGAGAGATTTTACAAATCTCTCCGGAGGCGAACAGGTGGCCGTGGCATTGTGCGTGAGAGCGGCACTGGCCTCGGTGTTCAGCAACGCAAAGATCGCCATTTTCGATGAACCCACTCAAAATCTGGACAGAGAAACCAGAGAAAAATTATCTGAAGCGCTCAACATACTTTTTAAGGATCTGGAACAAACTTTCATAGTGTCGCATGAAAATGATTTTACGGAAATGGCCTCGAAAACCATTCGTTTTGAAAAGACGAACGGAAAGACCATCGTGGAGGAATATGAGTGAAGGAAGGATTATTGAGTTTTACGAATGTGGTCATTAATTTACAGAAGAATACGAACATATAAACCATTGAAGATTGAGGAGAAATGTATATGAGAGAGATAACTGTGGTGGATTATGATCCGAATTGGGAAAATGAATTCAATAAATTGAAGGAAGTTTATCTGATTGCATTGAAGGATTTGAATGTTGATATACAACATGTCGGAAGCACGGCTGTCAAAAGGCTGGCTGCGAAACCGATAATTGACATCGATATCATAGTTGATGGGGAAAATGAGAAAGAGAAGATCATAAGAATTCTGGAAACCCTGGGTTACAGACACATGGGAGATCTTGGAATCAGAGGGAGGGAGGTGTTCAAAGCCGATGATGAAAGTGTTCCACATAATGAGAAATATAAAAATTTTATGGAACATCATCTATATCTGATCGAAAAGGGTAATGTCAATCTGAACAATCATCTGAAACTGAGAGACTTTCTGCGAAGCAACTCTCTTGCGGTAAATGAATATGGTGATTTGAAAAAGAAGCTTGCAGAGGAATATAAGTATGATATAGATTCATATATTGAGAAAAAAACAGCACTTATTACGGGTTTCCTGGAAAAAATGGGAATGACCGAAAGCGAATTGAAGCTGATAACCGAAGAGAACGAGAACAAAGATTGAAGCGGATATAAATATAAACAACATGTTCTGATGAAGCCTTTCTTAATAGGATTAATTCAGATGAAAAGAATTGAAATTTCAAAACTGCAGGATCAGCGAAAATGAAAAAAGTCTTCACATATAAATTTTCCATAAACGATATAAAGAAATATTAATTCCAATTTTGATATTTTTAAAAACAGTCTTTCATTGATTTTAAAAAATTTAAAAGCGAATTGGCGAACAGGCAGGTATGATGTGCTGTGTTATCAGTTGTTTTTGAAAAAATATTTTTGTAAAAAATTATTGTGTTGCATAAATTGCATAAAAATATATTTTGATATTATCATGATTTAATTTGAGTATACTGGAGATAATTCATTATAATCGCTATTATTTTCATTTAATTAGATTTAATCGCAAATAATTAAAATGCACAGAGTTCAGATAAATCTGATAATATATATTATATCGAGTATCAAATTGCATATATTGCAGGAGGAAAAATGTCAACAACATTAAAAGATATTTCGGAGAAGACGGGTTTTTCTACCTCGACAGTTTCCAGAGCTTTGAAAAATGATCCGAGAATAAGCGAGGAAACTAAAACGAAAATTTTTAGTATTGCCAGGACATTGGGATACAGATTTAAAAATAATTTTAAACATAATAAAGTGATCATGTTTTTTGTATCGAATCCTCACGAATCCATTGAGAGTGATGAGTTCTTTTCAATTGTACAGAGGGGAATACTTGAAAGTGCGACTGAAAAAAATGTGAACTGTCTGATTCAATCTATTCCGTTATCTGAAAATTTCGATAATTCCATAATTCCGCTGGATTTAATTCAGGGCATCATAGTCGGTGGAATTCCGATGCCAAATAGTATGAAAAGTTTTCTGCTCAATATAGATGTTCCCGTGGTTTTAATAGGTAAATACAGTGGATTGGAAAAATTTCCCTCCGTGAACAACGATAATATGAGGGGTGGTTATCTGGCCGCTGCAGAGCTTATAAAAAAAGGATATGAGGATATATTTATAATTACGGGTCCAACTAGAGTTTCCACTTTTTCAGACAGGATAGAAGGGTTTATGAAATGTTTTAAAGAGAGTTCCATTTCTACTAAAAATATAAGAATAATTGAACAGGATAATTTTGATGAGAGAGCCGGAAAAGAAGCCGTCATAAAAAATTTATTTAAGAAGAAAACCGACAGAACAGCCATTTTTTGTACCACCGACTGGCTGGCTAAAGGTGCTCTGGAAGGTTTGAATATATTGAAAATCAAAGTTCCGGAACAGATAGGTTTGCTGGGCTTTGGGGGATTGAGTTTTTGTAATCATCTCACACCGAAATTATCGACGATTTCTTTAAATCCCTATTTGCTGGGAAGAATCGCATTTTTGTTGCTGGATGATTTATTGAATGAAAAAAATGAGGGCAGAGGTTCTATCTTTGTTGAACCCACGTCCACTATGAGAGAAACATTAATTGGGAGGAAGTTGAAATGAATTTTTCTGATCTGATGAATCAAGGAAAAAATTTGCTGGTAGTGAGTTTGCCGGAAAACACTTACGAGTACGCACGGGTTGCTGTTGAGAACGGTGCCGATGCTGTAAAACTTCATATTAATCTGAGACACAGAGTTACAAAACAGATCCACTCTTCCTGGGATACTGTGAAACCTGTGGTAGAAAAGATTAAATCAAATCTGAATTGTGCCGTTGGAATCGTGCCAGGTGCAGAAACTATGGCATCTGAACCGGAGATCATGGAGATGTTGGAATACGGTATTTCATTCTACGATGTGTATATCGATTTCGCGCCGCTCTATTTGTTGAAAAGCAAAATGTGCAAAATGTTTGCTCTGAACTACACTTATGAACGGTATATGGCAGAACAGCTCTCATCTTTTGGGGCGGATGCCGTCGAAATTTCGATAATAAATCCGGAAAATTATGGAAAGAGTTTGACCTTAATGGATCTGATCGGATACAAAGATCTGATCGAAAAAATGAATATTCCCACATTTGTACCGACTCAGAAAAAGATAAAGTGTGATGAAGTTAAAAAACTTATTGAAATAGGATTCAAAGGATTAATTATCGGACCAATAGTAACCGGTTCCGAAATTGAAGAGTTTGGAAATATTGTCAATAAGTATAAAAAATCAATCAATCAATAAGGGGATGAGAAGAATGAAAAAATTGATACTGGTAGTTTTATTTGTATCGCTGTTTTTAGTCGCAGGATTGGCGAAGGATCGGGTTACGGTATGGTTTGCCGGAACCACCGAATCCTTGATGAATGAAGTGGAATCGACTATGATTCCCGAATTCGAATCAGAAAATCCGGATATCGAACTGGTAGTGGAATTCATTCCATGGGGAGAATTATCGACAAAATTAACCACTTCATTTGCAGGCGGAATAGGTCCCGATATTTTTATGCATGGACAGGCGGCCATCGCAGGTTTTGTAGAAAATGGCCTAATCATGCCAATAGACGGATTTTTATCTTCGATTGAAGACGTTTCCGATTTCGGTTCTGCAATCGACGTGGGAATTTACAAAGGTGAAAATTACTTCATACCTGTATTTGGTTCCGGAAGATTGCTCGCTTACAGGGCGGATTTCTTCGAAGAAGCAGGGCTCGATCCCGAACAGGCACCGGATACCTGGGAACAACTGAGATATTTCGCTTCAAAAACTACGGAAAGAGTGAATAATCAAATTAAAGTTGCGGGTCTGGATATTCCCGTCGAGGGACAGAATCTCCAGCAAGTATGGACGAGTTTTTTAATTGAAAATAATGGAAGCCTTTTCGATGATGAGTTCAATCCAACATTCAACAGTCCGGAAGGTGTAGAAGCTCTGGAATTCTACGTTGATTTGATACTGAAGGATAAAGTGGCTTCCGAATATGGCTTGACAGCGATAGGAAATCTGGCCCCTATAGCAGCGGGAACCACGGCGATTACATTTATTGATGTTGAAACGATGAGTGCTGCAAAAAAATATGCACCGGATATTTATGATGAAATCAAGCTGGCTTTCCCTCCTGAAAGATACAGAAGGGCAGGATTTTACTCATTTGCAGGATTTATGGTATCAAAATCCACTAAAAATCTCGATTCTACAATCAAAGCTCTTTCGTATCTGACTTCGAAGGATTCCATCGTTGAAATAAACGAAGCAATAGGGAGTTTACCTCCAAGACAATCTGCCAGCGAAGCAGAATTTATAGCCTCGGACCCCGTTCTGAAGAAATTTGTCGAAGGCGCGAAATACGCTTTTGGAAACCCGAATGTTCCTTTCTGGGTTCAGGCAAGGGATATACTCGCAAAATATCTTGAGAGAGCCGTTAAGGGTGTAATGGAACCCAAAGAAGCTCTTGATGAAGCTGCAAAAGAAATCATAAAATTGAAATAATCGAATGAACCGGTCTGAAAAGGCCGGTTCCTCTGTTATTCAGGAGGAAATAATCTTGTTGTTTAGAAGACTGAATAAAATGCAAAAAAGGATTGCATTAACCGCTTTTTTGTTCATTGCACCGGTGCTGATTTATAATATCATTTTTAAAATAATTCCAATATTCATTTCTCTTTATTTGAGTTTTACCGATTTCTCCGGTTTTGGTATACCGAATATGATAGGATTTTCCAATTATACAGATCTGTTCGGGAATGGAGAATTCTGGAATGCTGTATTGAGAACCATGCAGTTTTCAGTGGAGGTGTTACCTCTGAATATGCTCATTTCTTTGTTGCTGGCATTGCTGGTGAATCAATCGATAAAGGGAATTGGAATATTCAGGGCAATATATTATTTACCCGTTATAACTCCTATGGTTGCGGCCAGTATGATATGGCTCTGGCTTTATGATCCGCAAATCGGGGTGTTGAATTTCATTCTGTCGTTGTTCAGCATACCTCCGGTTAATTTTCTGAGAGATCCCAATACTGCACTTCATTCAATCGTTGCGATGAGGGTATGGAGAGGGGCCGGATGGAATATGCTTATTTATCTTGCGGGTCTTCAGGGTATTTCGAAGAATCTGTACGAGGCGGCTTCGATAGACGGCGCCAGGACATTCCAGAGATTTACGAAAATCACTTTACCTTTACTGAGACCTGTTCATCTGTATGTTCTGATAGTCGGATTGATTAACACTTTGCAGACCTTTACCGAAGTCTACGTAATGACGAACGGTGGACCTCTGGAGTCGACCACCACCGTAGGATTGCTGATATACAAAACTGCTTTTGATTATATGAAGATGGGTTATGCGAGTGCGATGTCATTCATTTTGGGTATTTTGATCATGGTGCTTTCTGTAACGGGATTTGTATGGAGAAAAGAAAAGGGAGTAAGAGCATGAGGATAAAAAAATTGCGATTGATATTTCTTTTACTTCTTGCCGCATTGATTATGGGTTCGCCATTTTTCTGGATGGTTTCTTCATCGCTGAAATCAAATACGGAATTGTTTTCATGGCCCCCCACTTTCATACCGGATAATGTGACATTTGAGCATTATCAGGATGCCATAAATACCAGGAGTTTCGGAAGATATTTTTTAAACAGTGCGATTGTCGCACTAATTTCGATGTCAATAAATTTGGTGTTCTGTTCTATTGCGGGATACGCGTTCGCCAGACTGGAGTTTCCACTTAAAAATTTCCTCTTTCTTTTACTTTTAAGCACAATGATGATACCAATTCAGGTTACCCTCATTCCGACTTTTATAATGGTCAAATCTTTTCCGCTTGTTGGAGGAAACGATATTTTGGGCAGCGGCGGAACCGGTTTGCTCAACACATATATTGGGCTGGTAGTTCCCCATATAATGAGTGTATTTGGTGTTTTTATCATGAGACAGTTTTATATGCAATTTCCGAAAGAGCTATCCGAGGCGGCAAGAATAGACGGAGCGGGAGAACTGAAAATATTTCTTAAGATATTTTTGCCATTGGGAAGACCTTCGATGGCTGCTTTGGCTATATTCACATTCACACAGGCATGGGATGATTTTTTGTGGCCTTTAGTAGTTACCAGTGATAATAACATGAGAACATTGCAGTTGGGCCTGGAGGTCTTTAAAAACAGATACACCGCTGATTGGGGACCACTTATGGCGGCGACAGCGCTTTCCATAATTCCTGTAATAATAATTTTTATAACTTTTCAGAGATACTTTACCGATACCGCATTGAGTTCCGGGATCAAATAAAGGAGGTACACTTTTGAATACGAAATACGATGTTGTTGTCATTGGAGGAGGAGTCGCCGGAGTGAGTGCGGCAATCGCTGTCAGAAGATCCGGTGCAAGTGTCTTATTGATAGAAAAAAATATGGTGCTGGGAGGTGTTTTGACCAGCGCACTGGTGAATCCTATGATGACCTTTAATTCTCCTGTCAGACAGGTAACCGATGGAATAGGGCAGGAAATAATAAACAGATTAAAAAAGATTAAAGGTACCTATGGGCATATCAAAGATCCGATAGGATTTGTGGAATCTATAACACCTTTTGAACCGGAAAAACTCAAGACTGTTTTAATAAGTTTTTTGAGAGACGAGAAGGTGGATTATCTTCTGGGATGTCTTGTGAATAACGTTGACGTTTTTGATGGTTATCTGAATAAAATAGAAATCGTCTCTACAGGATTTAAAGTTGATATTCAGGCTAAAATTTTTATAGATGCCACAGGAGATGGAAATATCTGTATCAAGGCCGGATCTTCATATTCCATAGGCAATGGAAATGCGGAAAGCTGTCAGCCGATGACCCTGGTAATGAGGCTCAGGAACATTGACAGACAAGAAATAATAGACTACATTAAAAAAAATCCCGGAGAATTTGTTTTTTCAAAGGAAACTCAATTTGATTACCTGGCGGTTTCGGGATTTTTCAAACAGATGAAAAAGACGAAGGAGTATGGATTGAATTTCAAAAGAGACCGGCTGCTCTTTTTTGAGGTTCCCTATAGAAGCGATGAAGTTTTTATGAATACCACGAGGTATGACGGATATGCGAATGATCCCGGAGAACTGACTTCAGCGCAGAGCAGTGCAAATTTGGATGTGTTTAATTTTGTCGAATTTTTGAATAAAGAAATACCGGGATTTCAGAGTGCAGAATTGATTCAAACTGGTTGCAGCATCGGGATAAGAGAAACGACGCATGTTAAGGGCGATTACAGGATAAATACTGATGACCTTTTGAACAAAAGAAAGTTCGAGGATACGATCGCCATCGGAGCATATCCGGTGGATATTCATCTTCCCAGTTCCGAGAATTTGAAAACGATAAAAATTCCGTATCCGGGAGAGTATGAAATACCACTCAGAGCACTCATTCCCGAGAATTTGAACAATGTTTTACTTGCTGGCAGAAATATAAGTGCTCAACATACGGCATTTTCCGCAATCAGAACGAGTCCCCTCGCATCTTCAACGGGGCAGGTGGCAGGAATCTGTGCGTCCCTGGCTTTGAAAAATAATGGTGAAATACGAAAAGTTAAATATGAAGAATTGAAAAATATTATTCTGAAGAGTGGTGGAATATTATGAAAATAACGGTGCTCCCAATGGATAACCGTCCTCCTAACTATAAGTTTTTAAAAGAACTCGCCAAAATTTACAATTTGAATATAGAGCTTCCTCCTGAGGACCGACTGGGATTTTATATGTCTCCAGGAAACATGGAATGGCTTAAAGACTGGTTGGTAAAACAGAGTGGAGACGTGTTCATAATATCAACGGAAATGCTGTGTTATGGAGGATTAATAGCGTCAAGAGAGAACTGGAATTCTTATTCCGGGGCCGCTGAAAATTTGAGTGCAATTGAGAAAATAAAAGAAAGAAACCCCAACTCAAAAATATTGTTGTCTTCAATCATAAGAAGGGCCTCGATATCGGTATTTTCTTCCGAGACCAGGGATTACTGGGAAGAGATGAATGAATATCTGAAAAATATGAACAGCGGAGCACTGATAAAAAAAGAAAAATCCATTCCGGTTTTTCTTGAAAAATACGTGGATGAATATTGGACTCTGAGAGAAAGAAATCATAAGATAAACAAAGATTGTATAGAATACGTGAAAAGAGGAATTGCTGAAGTTCTCGTTCTTGCTCAGGAAGATACCTTTGAGAACGGGCCGCAGGTAAAAGAGATTGAAATATTGAGTGATCTGGTTAAAGGTAACGGTCTTTCCGAAAAGGTGTTTATCCATAACGGGGCCGACGAAGTTTTACAGGAGCTGCTCATAAGGAGTTTCAATTCCACTTTTGTTGATTTGTTTTTCGATTCCGAAAAGACAAAAAATAAAGTAATGGATTTTGAAGATCGAAGTTTTAAAAAAAATGTTGAATCTCATATGAAATTGACTGGGTTCAGGAAAGATAAAAATTCCGGAGTTTCAATACTTATTTCCGGAAGTGAACCGGAAAAAACAAAGGAACTGATCAAAGAGCTGGACGAAAGCAAGGAAGAAATTTATCTTCTCGACGTATTTAAAGCCAATGGGTCCAATCCGGAACTGATCGATCAGGTTATTTCAGAAAAGTTTGAAAAACTACTCGGATTTTCTGCATGGAATACCGCTTCGAACAGCCTTGGAACGTTGTTATGTATGGCGGCGGGTAAGGAAGATAAATCGTATTTGAATCTTTATAAATTTTTTATGGAAAGATTGGTAGACGATCACCTGTATCAGGGAATATACAGGGAAAAACTGGAAAATTCACTCATCGAGAATAATGAAGATATATATAAGGTAAGAGAGAATTCGAAGATTTTTTCAAAATTCAGAGACGATATTTTTTTCCCGGAAGCGAACAGATTTCTGAAAAACAATTTTTTGAATAAAAAAATCATCGTTAATGAAGAAGAATATGTTGTATCTTCAGTATCTCTGGATAAATTTTCTCTGCCATGGAACAGAACCTTCGAGTGTTCTGTGGATGTGAATATATCTTTTAATACAATGGGAGGTTCCAAATGAAGAAATTTGCAATCGTGGGAGCAGGTGTCTGGGGCAGAACACACGCTTTTCTTTACAAAGAACATAAAGATGTGGAACTGGTGGGAATTTGTGATCTGAACGAAGAAAGGGCAAAAAAATTTGCAGAGGACTTTGATATTCCTTCATATTATACCGATCATAAAAAGATGATCAGTGAACTCGAATTCGATGTCGTTTCGATAGTTACACCCGATTTTGCTCATGGAGAACTCGTCGTGGATTTTGCCAGAGCGAAGAAAGATATAATCGTGGAAAAACCTCTGGCTACCACGAGAGAAGATCTGAAAAACATACACGAAGCTGTCAAGGAAAACAATGTCAGATTGATGACGGATCTTCACAACAGGTGGAGTCCTCCCTTCGCGATTACAAAAAAATCCATTGAAGATGGAGAACTCGGAAAACCTCTGAGCGCGTATTTCAGATTGAACGATATAATCTGGGTGGCAACGGATATGCTTCCCTGGGCGGCACAGTCTTCAATTCTCTGGTTTCTCGGAACGCATTCCACCGACACACTCAGGTGGATTTTCGATGATGAGGTGAAACGGGTTTATTCGGTTTCAAACAAGGGTGTGTTGAAAGAGAAGGGACTGGAAACCACGGATATTTATCAGACAATTCTGGAATTCAACAATGGTGGAATAGCGACTATGGAAAACAGTTGGATCACACCCAACACTTATCCCTGTGTCAACGATATTAAATTCAATGTTACTGGAACGAAGGGAATGATAAATCTTGATCTCAGTAACAATCAGATGATAGAGAGATTCACAGAAACTAGAAATGACAGA
>JASGMR010000078.1 GCA_030156385.1 Kosmotogales bacterium | reverse complement strand
AAGAAGTAGTTATTTCAATTGCCATTTACGATGAAAATGATAATTTAATTGAGCAAACCATTCTGAATAAGAGTTTAGGAGAACCATTTTTAGAAAAATATAAATATGTTTACGATGATAGAGGTAATGTAATTGAGGAAATATATTATGTTTATTTTGATAAAATTGAAAGTTGGAAACCAGTATCAAAGCAAAAAAATATAATTGAATATAAATAGTATTTGCTGTTGATTTTATTTCATGTTTTTTAAAAATTTAAGAATGGTTTAGATTATATACAATAATTGATTCTAAATAAAAATAAATGTTATACACAATGAATAGATCAATTTGTATTTTATAAGGAATATTGATAAAATCCATACAGAAATGTGGATAATAAAAGAATAGTTTTAAAAAATTAAATTGAGAAAACTTTTTACTCAGGGATGGTAAGGAGTACGTGTGACTAGGAAGGTTATGAGTGCCTTGCATATTGCAAGGCACTTTTTTTATTATAAATATAAAATTTTGCAAAAAATCTAACCAGCGAAAATATTATAAGGGAGGTATTTGTATGTTAAAAGTTTTTTATTGTGGCGATCAGGTAATGTTAATCACCACTTATGTAAAGGGTATGAATTCCTGGACGGACGGAGTGGTTCATGATGAGAGTTTCCATCTAAAAAAGGTTTTAGATGACGATTCCGAAATTGATTTGACCTATTTACCAACTAGTGAGTGTCAGAGAAATTTTCCAGATCCCGAAGAAATCAAAAAATATGATGTAGTTCTTTTCAGTGATGTGGGTACTGACACAATAATCATGTATGAGGATAGATTCAATAATTGTCCAATGGGTAAAGATAGATTGACAGGATTAAAAAAATGGGTAGAAAACGGTGGCGGACTCTGTGGAGTGGGTGGCTGGTTATCATTTGGTGGAATGTTTGGAATGGCAAAATGGCACAACACTCCTTTAGAAGAAACACTACCCGTTACTTGTTTCCCATATGATGACAGAGTCGAATTATCAGAAGGTATGGTTCCTAATATTCTTAAACCGGAGCATCCAATTTTCAATAATGTTGATTTTGCTTCTGCGCCCCCACTTTTCTCAGGATACAACCAAATTGTTGCGAAAAAAGACGGAGAAGTATTAGCCGAATACAATGGAGATCCGATAATAGTTATTGGTAATTATGGAAAAGGAAAAACATTAGCATTCGCGACCGACCCTGCTCCTCATTGGGGAAGAGGAATGGTTGACTGGAAAGACTATCCTGCTTTTTGGATTAATGTAGTTAAATGGTTAGGGAGTAAATAAGAATGAAAAAAATCATAAATAAGACAGATAATCTAATAAAGGAAATGCTTGAAGGCATTGTAGATGCATATCCAAATACATTCAAAAGAATAGAAGATTATCCGAGAACCCTTGTTTATGCTAACTCTCCTGTTAAAGATAAAGTGGCTATTGCTACTGGCGGTGGTTCGGGCCACCTGCCCTTATTTCTGGGTTACATAGGAAAGAATCTTATCGATGGAGCTTCTGTCGGGGAAGTATTCTCCTCACCATCTGCAAACGAAATGTTAGCAGTAACCAAGGCTATTGATAGTGGTAAAGGTGTTCTGTATCTCTATGGTAACTATGGTGGAGATATAATGAACTTCGATATGGCAGCTGAAATGGCTGAAGATGAAGGAATAAAGGTTTTAAAAAGTATTGGCGCTGATGATGTTGCTTCAGCTCCAAAGGAGAAAAAAGAAGATAGAAGAGGTATAGCAGGAATTATGTTCGGATACAAAATCGCTGGGGCGGCTGCAGCCAAGGGGGCTCCTCTGGAGGAAGTAAAAAAAGTAACCGATGCAGCCCTTGAAAACGTTCGAACAATGGGTGTAGCACTTTCTCCATGTACTATTCCTGCAGTAGGAAAACCAACATTTGAAATTGCTGAAGATGAAATGGAAATTGGCATGGGGATTCATGGTGAAAGAGGAATAAAGAGAGAAAAATTAAAAACAGCAGATGAGATAGCAGAATTTATGACAGAAAGGATAATTGATGACCTTCCATATGTGAAAGGAGATGAAGTAGCAGTTTTAGTAAATGGATTAGGTGCAACAGCTCAACAGGAATTATATGTAACCTTCAGAAAGGTTAACGAAATTTTGAAAGCGAAGGGAATTAAAACTTATAAGGCCTTTATCGGAGAGTATGCAACTTCAATGGAGATGAAGGGGCTTTCAGTTTCACTATTCAAATTGAATGATGAATTTAAAGAATTGTTAGATATACCCGTGGAAGCACCTATGCTACTACAACAATTTTAAGAAGGAGATTTGATGAGAAAAAAAATAGATTCAAAGGAACTTAAAGAAATTCTCACAAATACGTTTAAAGTCATAAACAATAAATATATAGACATATTCAGAAAACTGGACGCTGAAATTGGTGACGGTGATTTGGGTATAACTATTTTTAAATCTAACAATGCGATGATAAAAAAACTTGAAGAGTTGGATACAGAAGATATAGGTGTAGCGCTTATAAAGTGTGGAGTGGGATGTATGGAAGCAAATCCTTCTACATTTGGAATGTTATTAGCAACAGCATTTATGGAAGGAGGAAAGGCAGTCAAAGGTAAGACCGAAATAAATCTATCCGATATTCGTTCCATATTCGAAGCTGCAGAAAAGGGCATAATGAAAAGAGGAAAGGTCAATTTAGGAGAAAAAACTATGCTGGATGCATTGCATCCGGTAGTAGAAGTTCTTAAAAAGGCATCAAATGAAAAGCTTTCAATTGAAGAAGCGGCTGAACTCTCCCAGAGAGAAGCGGAAGAAGGAATGAATAATACAAGAGAAATGATAGCAACAAAAGGTAGAGCAAAGGCCTTTGCTGAAAGGACAGTCGGGGAGTTAGATCCGGGTGCAACTGTGATTTTCTACTTCTTTAAGGAAATAAATAATTCACTAAAATGAAAAGGGGTGTGAAAAGGTGAAAAAGTTAATTGTATTAAGTTTAGCGGTAGTTATGATCTTCGGATTTGCGATATCTGGATTTGCAACCGAAGAATTTGCAAAGGATGTCACTGTGGCCATTTGTGGACATGGATTAGAAGCTGAATCCTGTCAGAGGGACTTTCAACAGGTAAAGATCGAATGTGCTCACAGAGGTTGGGAATACATCGATGCTATGACAGTAAGAGATGCTACACAACAGAGAGAAACAATGGAAACTCTCATAAGAAAAAATGTCGATGCAATCGTAATCATCTATTGGGACATGGAAGCAGTCGCTGATCTTATTCTTAAAGCAGAGGAAGCTGGAATAGGTGTTTACTGTGTGGATACTGAATTGAGACCTGGAGTTATTGTAAGTTGTACTCAGAACAATGCTGTAGCTGGTTCATTAATGGCTTATTGGGGGCTCACAAGACTCAACGAAAGAGGTAATGTAGCTATTTTTAGTGGAAAATGGCATATCATGAGAAGAAGAGCTTACGCAGCTGCAACACTGTTCGTAAGAGACTTCCCTGCAGTTGAACTCGTATCAGAAGAATTCTTGCCACTCGTTGGATACGAACAGAGTGCTGTAAATGTTGCTGAAAACTGGATGACAAAATATGGAAACGAACTTGACTGGATCTTCTCAGGCTGGGACACTCCTGGTATGTATGCTTCAAAGATAGTTGAACAGGCTGGATATACAAGAGATGATATTTTCATCACAGGTATTGATGGGGGTTCAGCAGTATACGATATGATCAGAGATGGCAAACCATTTGCTGCAACTGTAAGTCAGCCGTTCGAGCTTTACGTTCACACAGTATTTGAAGTAATCAACCAGGTTGAATTGGGAATTTTGCCAGGGGATGAAGGTTCAATAGTTCCTCAGGGAAGAGTAATTTACCAGATGCCCGTTGTAACAGACGAATTTAATGTTCCGGAACCAGGAACATCAATTCACGAAGTATTTGGATTCTATGGTGGAGATCCGGATGATCCTGATGCATGGTACAACTGGCAGGATGCTGGTGGTCCTTACCAAATTCAATAATAATTTCTGAAATTAAATATCGGGAGATCATAAGTCTCCCGATTTTATTTTTAAATGAAAGGGTGTTATATGTATGAGTAAAAATGAAATAGTTCTTAAAACTGAAAAAATCACTAAGAGTTTCCCGGGTGTACTGGCTTTGAACAAAGTTGATTTCGATTTGAAAACTGGAGAAGTCCATGCGATTTGTGGAGAAAACGGAGCTGGTAAGAGTACCTTTTGTAATATAATTACGGGTATCTTCAATCAGGATGATGGAAAAGTCTATTACGAAGGAAAAGAAGTAAGATTCTCACACCCTTCCGAAGCTCTAAAAGCTGGAATTAGAATGGTTTACCAGGAAAGAAACCTCATTCCATATCTCACGGGTGCTCAAAATATCCTTTTAAAGGAAGAACCGGTGAAAAACGGATTGTTTATTGATGAAAAGAAAATTTTAAAGAGGGCAGAAGAGTTAGAGAGCAAGTACAAAATGAATGTTCCTCTTAAATACCCAGTATCACAACTTAGTTCAGCAAAAAAACAGGCTATTGAAATTCTAAGGGCCTTATTATACAAACCTAAAGTTTTGATTTTAGATGAACCAACTTCAAGTCTTACTGAAACTGAGTCTGAAACATTATTCAACGTAATAAACCAGATAAAAAAAGATGGAGTTTCTGTTATTTTAATCACTCATAAAATGGAAGAAGTTTTTGAAAATGCAGATAGAATATCTATTTTCAGAAATGGTCAAAAAGTTCGCACAAGCAAAAAGGATGAAATTACGGAAGATGAATGCATAAGATTAATGGTGAATCGAAACATAGCATCTCTTTACCCCCCTGTAAATTATGCAGGAAATGAAGTTGTAATGGACGTCAAAAATGTTTCTGATTTCACTTTGGTAAAAAATAACAGTTTTTATTTAAAAAGTGGAGAGGTATTGGGATTTTACGGATTGATTGGTTCCGGAAGGACTGAGTTGATAGAGCTGATTTACGGCTTAAGGCTTATGAAAAGTGGTACTATAAAAATCAATAATGAAACTGTTAAACCAGATCCTCAAATTATGATGGATAAAAACGTTTATCTTGTTCCTGATGACAGAAGAGAAAAGGGTTTAATATTAAGGTATGATTTAAAAAAGAATTTGACTATTTCCTTCATAAAGAATTTTACAAAAATATTTGGATTAGTAAATTCTGGAAAGGAAAAGAAGTTGGCTGAAAAAATTGCTAAAAATGATACTTTGAAAATAAAATATGTAAGTTTGAATCAGGAAGTCGATCTTCTAAGTGGTGGAAACCAACAAAAAGTTATTATAAGCAGATGGATTTCGAAAGAGAAAATAAATGTGCTAATTCTTGATGAACCAACAAATGGTATAGATGTTGGAACGAAATATGAAATTTATAAAATGATAAGGGAACTCGCTGAGAAGAAAAACATTGGTGTTATATTCATTTCATCCGAACTTCCTGAATTGACAGGAATATGTGACAGAATTTATATTTTTAAAGAAGGTACTATCAATGAAGAACTGGATAGAAAGGAATTTAATGACGAAAAGATCCTTTCTTTAGCATTATGATACGGGGTTATTTATGAAAATAATTGAAGGAGGATATTTAAATGCTTTCAAACAATAAATTTACTACGACAATAAGGAGATTTGGTGTATTATTCGCCCTGATAATTGTATTTGGGGTTTTTTCATTCATGGAACCTTCTTTTTACAGTCTTAGAAATGTTCTTGCTATAATTAGACAGGCCAGTATCACAGGAATCCTTGCAATAGGTTTAACGACTGTTGTAATTGCAGGTGAATTTGACATGTCATTTGCAGCTCTTGCAAGTTTTTCGGGAGTACTCAGTGTTATCCTGATGGGAAAAATTATGATGGGGGCAATACCGGCATGGTTAATAGGTATAGCGGTAGCACTGGGTATTGGTGTTGTTAATGGAACAATAATAGTATTTCTTGGAGTTCCATCAATGATAGAAACCATAGGTATGATGACACTTCTAGCTGGATTTACAAAATGGCTCACTGGTGGTTCAACATATTATTCAGGTAATTTTCCTGAAATATTTCCTTTACTTGGGAGATCATCTTTGTTTGGTGTAATACCAAGTGCTGTTATTATCTTTGGCATAGTTATAATTGTATTCATTATCTTATTGGAACATACAAAACTGGGAAGATTTTTCCACGCTGTTGGAGGAAATCCGCTCGCTTCAGAACATGTTGGTATCAAAGTAAAGAAAATAAAGTTTATTTCTTTGCTTATTTCAGCTGCTCTCGCGGGATTGGCAGGAATAATGATAGGTTCCCTTCTCGGCTCCGGTACTCCCGGAATGGGGGAGGGTTATTTAATACCAAGTATAAGTTCCATGTTTATTGGAGCAGTTTTTTTGAGAGATGGTGTACCAAACATATGGGGAACAGTTATTGGAGCGTTATTACTTTCAATTTTATCAAATGGTTTTGTTATGATAAATCTTCCTTTTTATCTAAAGGAAATAGTTATGGGAGCAGTTCTTATAGGAGCAGTAAGTATGGTTGCTGCTTTTAAAAAGGGAGAGATACCTGGTGTAAAGCTTATGTAATAAAAGAGGCTGTAAAAGCCCCTTTTATTATTTTTCGATCAGATTAGTATTGGTGTGGATCTTCTTCAGTGCATTTGCAATTTCTTTAACATCCTGGAGAATATAAACATCGGGAGGATTAATACCGTTGAAATTTGTTGCATATTCTACTGTATATGCCCCAGCATTTTTAAAAAAAAGGAGATCCCCAAGCGTCGTACTTTCTGGTAATTCTACTTCGTCATAAATTATGTCGATACTGTCACATGTGGGTCCGGCGAGAGTAAAAGTCGATAATTCTTCATTTGCCTTCTCGGGAATGATAATTTCATATCTGAAATCTTCTATTGTTTCAAATAATCCATGAAATATCCCTGAATCTATAAACAACCACTCCTGCTTTTGTTTATTAGATCTTAAAATGACTTCGGAAACCAGTGTTCCAATGTTTCCAACCATTGATCTACCGGGTTCGATGAATAATTTTAGATTTGGGAAATCACTAAAATTATCTTCTATTGTAGTTTTAATGATTTCTCCTATCTCTTCGACAGTTGGAATCGGTTTTGTGTGTTGAATGGGCATACCACCGCCAAGATTTATCAACTGAAGTTCTATTCCGTGATTTTCTTTAAGGGTAATGAATATATCGGCTACTTCAAGCAAAGCCTGTTTCCAACTGAATTTATTTAAAGTCTGAGAACCTACATGGAAATTAACTCCAAAAGGGATCAGTCCATATTCTTTTGCTTTTATCATCAATTCCTGCACGTGATCAATATCCGTTCCAAATTTTCTGGACAAGGGCCAATCGGAATCCATGGAATTTGTCTGAATTCTTCCATAAACTTTTGATCCAGGTGCATTTCTGGCAATTTTTTTGAGTTCCATTTCACTGTCAACCGCGAAGTATTCTATGCCTATTTCATGGGCAAAGGCGATATGTGTTTCTTTTTTTATTGTATTTCCAAAACTCATTCTTTTTGGTGAAATATTAAGGGAAAGAAGTTTTTCGATTTCTCCTCTTGACGCAACATCAAATGAACTTCCCATATCTCTTAATGTTTCAATAATTCTAACATTGGAATTTGCTTTGACAGCATAAAATACTTGAATTCCCTCATAAATATTTTTGATCCTGTTATAATTTTCTTTGAGAATATCCAGATCCATAATTAAAAAAGGTGTTTGGCGATCTTTTGAGAACTTTTTAATTTCATTTGTAATTTCCATAGATGCTATCATCCTCCTTTGCATAAAAAAAATCGAAAGATTTTAGCACTCGAACAATTACCAAAAAATGCTTAAATGATGAATTTATACAGAAGAAATGATTACAATTTGTACCCAGATATCCATATGTATAATATCCACTGTTAAAGCCTTATAAAGCGATAATGAACATAAATTTTTGTGAACTATTTGAACTCAATCCAGTGGATTTTTTCAAGAGGTATAAATCCAAGTTTTTTTGCAAGGTTCATCGAAGGAATGTTGTTTTCTTCTATCTGTACAAAGGGAATTTTATTTTCAATTCTCAATTTATTTATAATGGATAAAATTAATGCTTCTGCATAACCTCTTTTTCGGTAATTTTTCATTACGTGTAATATCCCAATTGCTCCATCATCGTGTGTCATAACCCATCCCACTAATTTTTCATCTATAAAAAATCCAAATCCTCCCATTCTATTAATTCGATCTTTTAGATAGTGTACATCGGTAAATTCTTTATAAGTGTAATTTTTATATATATAATCCGCATGTTCTGGTTTTAATTTTTTGACATTTTTGTCATGATAATGAATTTTTCTGTTTTCCGGAAGATACAGTTTCAGGCATGTGAGATTCCACACTATTTCTCTGTTTTTTTCAATGACGGAAAACTGCCAGTCATTAGTGATGGCAAAATTTTTCCCGCATTTATATTTTTTAAGAAGTTTTTTAAACTCCTCTGTATCTTCTGACGAAAAGTATATCCATTGCCTGTCACTATTTCCCACAACGGATATTGAATTCCCTTCTTTTTCGATACATTTTATGGGATAATCACACATAAAATTTATTATGTTACAATTCTTTACAGGATCTTTCAATAAATAAGTTAACGCTTTATTCTTATCCATTTTTCAACCTCCGGTATTATCCCACCAATTATCTTTAGAAGCATAACAATTTTTGAAAAGCTTTTCTTTCAAATTTTATTATGAAAGATCTGATTACCCACTTTTAATTGTTTTTTAAGTATTTCAAACAATTTTTAATGCCTGTCTGATACCTTTTATAGACTCCCAATTCCAAAATATTTTATCATACGAGTTCTTAATTGATTTTCATGAAAGGTTCATACGGTTTTTTTAATATTTCTTGTGATAATGTCCCATCTATAACCCGTATATTCCAATGCTTTTTTGAAAGCTATATTTATTGGATATTTTTTATCAGCAAGATAGGGATTCAATCCTGCCACTTTCTGTGAAAACTCAGAATATACAGGGATCGTATTTCCTGAATCAATATATCTTTTAACAGCAATTTCAAATTGCGGATTCATCTTCTTCACGAGTTTGCAGGAACTGAATTGGGTTTTATCATTTTTATCCTTCTTACCCGAAAAGCCAAATAATCTGCAAAGTAACGGCCTGTACGAATAAAATTTGCAACCGCCTTCTGGCTTTACAGATACATCTTCCTCAAGGAGAATACATTTTGAATCACCATCTGAAAGGGTGGCTTTCTTCAACCAGGATTCCGCTTCTCCAAATTGCCAGAGCCTTATTGAAAGAGGAAGCATTTCAAATAAAGATGCTTCAATATTTTTTGAGTGCGTAGTACAACAGTATCTACAAGTTGGGAGACAGTTCAAACCGCTTACATTTATGATGTTCTCAATTTTTAAATCCAGTTCTGAATAAATTTCAAATAGAGAATCAAGTGGAATGAATGACTCACTTATATCCGAATACTTTTTTATGTTACTTCCTCCCAAACAAAAATAATTTCTCGTTTTTTTAGGTCACTAAATTAGCAGACCAATGGCAATTATACTCCTTAAACACTTATTATGTCCAATCACATGTGAATGTTACCTTTTATTGTTTATATACTCGTGTATGCTGAAAATAACTGCCAATAACTGAAAATAACTATAAATAACTCTTGATTTTAATGTATTTAAAAAATATTTTTATTTTTTAAAATTTTTATCTATTTATTTTTTTAAAATGAACGTGTGAGAAAAATTGCTGATTTTTTCATTTTTGTTTATTTTGAGGATTTTTTTCTAATAAACGAAATTCTTCGATTTTTTCGTTTTTTCCTCTTTATTTGTTTCTAATTGAATATAATAGAGTCTATTTGGAGTTACACAGATTTTCTTTTTAAAAATATTTGTTATATAATTTCATTATACAAAACAATATTTCATATAATGAAATATTACAAGGGAGGAAACATAATGATGGATGTATTAAAAAAATTTGGAAGAATTTTAATTCCTATGAGTACGGCATTTGACGAAAACTATAACATTGATTATGAAAAAACAAAAAAAATAGCCAGGTTTCTTATTGAGAAAAACTAT
>JASGMR010000077.1 GCA_030156385.1 Kosmotogales bacterium | reverse complement strand
CGGATTACGTCGTATATCTGCTGACGGGAGAGATGGTTGGAAACCCATCACTATCCGCAAGAACAGGGCTTCTCGACAGAAACACCAGACAATGGTCGGATGAAATGCTGAATCTGATTTCCCTGAGTAAAGACTCACTTCCTGAAATCCGCCCCCAATGTTCGGTTGCAGGCTACACCACCGAAAGCATTCTGGAGAAAACGAATATTCCCAGCGGTACACCCGTAATAAATTCCGGACATGATCATCCATGCGCCACATTCGGCTGTTCCATATCCAATATTGGTAAAATAATTGATTCAACGGGCACCGCAGAAGCGATAAATACACTGGTGAACAGACCGTTATCTTTTAAAAAAGTGAACAATGGAAGTTATGATTGTTATCCATATGTAATTGAAGATTACTACAATTTATCCGGACATCTGCCGCAATCCGGAGGATTGTTCGAATGGATGGGAAGACTGGTCACAGGAACCAAGCACGACAGTTATTTAACCATCGGCTATATGGAGGAATTATTCAGCGAAGCCCTCTCCAGTGATGTTGGTGCAAGGGGTATAAGAATCATTCCGTTCCTGGAAGGCTCCGGCAGTCCATGGCACAAAAGAAATAAGTCAAGCAGCATCTTAGGAATAAAATCTCATCACAATCGTGGGGATATAATAAGAGCTGTTTTTGAAAGTACGGGGTTCTGGCTGAAAAGTAACGTTAATTACATATCGAAAATCACTAATCATGAGTATTCCGAAGTAATTTCCACCGGCGGGGGATCAAAATCAAATATTTGGGTACAGATAAAATCCGCAATTCTTGAGAAACCATTTGCAATCCCTATAATCTCCGAAGCGGCCGCACTGGGGGCTGCCTTAATAGGAGGACTTGCAATTGGTCTTTATAAAGATCCCGAAGAGGCAACTGCTTTGGATGACATCTCCTGGAAAAGAGTATTCAACGAAGTTGAAATAGAGGGATACAGATCAATTTTTGAAAGCTATAAAAAATATTTTACGCTTGCCCTTGAAAATGAGGAGAGTGAATGAAATTGGAAAATATTCTTGAACTGAAGAACATTTCAAAAAAATTTGGGGCTGTTCACGCTCTGAACGGTACCGATTTTCACATCAAAAAAGGTGAAGTAGTGGGATTGGTAGGAGATAACGGAGCCGGAAAGTCCACTTTGATGAAAGTTATAAATGGAGTTTATACACCCGATTCGGGAAAATATATATTTGAGGGAGAAGAAAAACACATAAAAAGTCCAAGAGATACCGCTGCCCTCGGTATTGAGATGGTTTTTCAGGATTTCGCATTACTCGATAATCTCGATATAGCGGAAAATATATTTCTTGGAAGAGAGCTCTATAAAAGTGTACTTGGTATTAATGTTTTAAACCGGAAAGAGATGGCAAAAGAGAGCGAGAAAATAGTCAGAGAAAAATTGAATCTGGATATCGATTCGGTAAAAAGCAAGGTGAAAAACCTCTCGGGTGGTGAGAGACAGGGAGTGGCTATTTCAAGAGCATTATTATTCGATCCGAAATTACTCATCCTGGATGAACCGACCGCGAGTCTGTCTGTCGACAAAATAAAAAACGTTCTGAACTTAATAAAAAAATTAAAAGAACTGGGAATAGCAGTGATTCTTATCAGTCACAGGTTACAGGAAATAATGGAGGTATGTGATAGAATATCTGTAATGTACAGAGGGAAAATCATTTCTGAATTGATAACTTCGGAAACCGATATCAGTGAAATAGTAACCTGTATGGTTGGAGGAAACGTAAAAGTATATTAAGCGGAGATTTTATGAAGACAAATCATCAGAGCATGAGAGAAAAGAATACTCAGATGCTCATAAATCTTTTAAAAGAAAACGGTCCGATGAGTAAGGCCGCATTATCCAGAAAAACGAATCTTGCCGCCAGTTCGGTAACAAGACTGACCCAGGAATTATTCGATGATTCAATATTATCGCTTGTAGATAAAGAAAAAACCGAATCCGCCGGAAGAAAGGGCGATTTGATTTATCTCAATGTAAAAAAATCCGTATCTCTCATTATATCCTTCAATGTTGATAAAATTATTTTTGATGTTTCCTATCTGGATGGCTCATTCAGGGAAATAAAGATCGTTGATTACGAAAAAACCGAGGGATTTGAGAAAGTAATCTCGAATGTTCTGGATGATATTTTCTCCAGTAATAAAATAGGCATAATACTGCTGCTGGAACCTTCTAATTTATCACTCAGAAGCGATTTGTCTCTGGATATAATGCTCTCTCTCGTGAGAAAGATTTTCTTTGATAAGTTCAAAAAAGAAATAAAAATAAAAATCTTGGATCAGGGAATATTGGCATTGATAGCAGAAATGAACTTATCAAAGGATTTGTCTGTTGATAATAACATTGGATATGTCCTGATAAATGAAAAAGTGAACACGGGACTGTTTTTGAATGGGCAGGTCATTAAAAAAAATGGTTACGGATATTCCTTCGGCCATACAACGATAGATATCAAATCAAAAAAATTATGTGAGTGTGGTAATCGCGGTTGCTGGGAACTCTACGCCGGTGTAAACTGGCTTCTCGATGAGTATTACGGTGATAAAATAAAAGATGAAGAAAAATTCCAAAAATATATAAAACTACTGAACAGAGCCAATCAGGAATCAAAAGCAAATGAATTACTGAGAAAATATGCGTACAATATCGCTGTAGGAATAATAAATATGGTGAATTCACTTGGACTGGATGCTGTGGTCGTTGGCGGCTACATATATAACGTCCAGCCGTGGGTTATAAACGAAATCGAACAAATCGTTCTGAGCAGATCTATAAAAGATAATATAAGAATCAGAAGTTCCAAAATCTCGCCGGCTAAAATCTGCAGATATGGAGCTTCTTTCCATGCGATAGATTTGTTTTTTGATGATTATCTGAAAAAGTGAAATCGAACCTTTCAAAATGTTCTTCGATTATATCTTATTGAATTCATACGATTCATTTTTGTGAATGATAATGGTAATCCGGAAATTTTCCAAAAAATCAAATAGCAAAAACGAAAGCCTTATTCCTTAAATAAGGCTTTGCTGTTATATTCACATATAAATATAAAAAAGACAGAATACTTTCATTAAATTATAAATTTTTTCGATTTTTCAAACCATTTTATAGAAAAATCGATTAAACTTTTGTAATCGATCAGGTATGTGTCCGCATCACCTATTTTACCTGACTTACAGTTATTCTTTGAATCTTTCAGATATTCTCTCATCAATTTGTCAAAACTGTTATTGTCGTATTCAATGTCTTCCAGTTGTTTCCAGATTCTTTCACCGTGGTTCTTTACAGGAAACTGTTTTTTTATTTTATCCGATGAAATATTTCGTGTCAATATCTCCGCCAGATGAAGTGAAATATTGTCATAAAATTCCACTCCTATAAGCAAAATACAACCTTTAAGAAGATATAGTTTCCCAAGTGGAGAAGCCGGACCGAGCCCGAAATTCAAACTATGATTATTCGTTATTTCGTATTTTTTCTTACCCCATGCACAAAAGGAATAGAGGGGATGCTTGCTTCTAAGCACCCCTCCCTGTTTTCTGAATACTTCCGTGATAATTCCCGATTGAATAGAAGGGCTCAAATTTTCATCGTATTCCGGAATTTCCCTTTTTATTTTTTCGTACCACAATTTGGGTATCTTTCTCTTTTTCCATAGGGATGGATCCGATAATTCTTCTGTGAATGTAGGCATGATGAGCGTTCCATTTTCAGTGAGAATATTTTCGATTTCTATTATCAAAGATTGACTTCCACCTGGAATCCAACCAACTTTTTCTATATCGGCACAAAGCAACAAAACCATTTCTTCGTTTATTCCGATAGTCATTAAATCATTTTTTATTTGAGTTCTGGTAACTATTCTCTCTGCAGACATTTTTTTCACTCATAGTTATTTTTTATTTTAAATTTTTATATTTGAAACAGGCGACAAAATGTTCTCCACCGTCGTCCTGGATCAACGGATCTTCTCCTTTTTCACACACTTCCCCGGTGTACGGGCACCTCGTATGAAATCTGCAACCTTCAGGTATATCGGTTGCATTCGGAACTTCACCCTTTATGGGAACTTCCTTGATTCTGTTGACCTTTCCCGCAATTGGTTCGCATACGGCGGATATAAGCGCCTGGGTGTACGGATGCAGGGGATTATCTATGACTTCATCGGGTGTTCCCATTTCCACGATCTTTCCCAGATACATAACGGCAATTTTATCCGTAAAGTATCTCGCCGTCGATAAATCGTGTGTTATATAAAGATACGTGAGACCCAGTTCTCTCTGTACCGTTTTCATCATATGTAATATTTCCGCCCTCGTTGAGAGATCTATCATCGAAACGGGTTCATCGGCCACAATCATCAGCGGATTCAGAATGAGGCTTCTCGCCGTTGCCGCTCTCTGCCGCTGCCCTCCGGAGAGCATATGTGGAAATCTTTCCATATATTCATGGGGTGGTTGAAGTCTCACTTCGGAAAGGGCCTTTTCAACCATCTCCAGTCTTTCCTTTTTATCATTTCCCTTTTTATGAATGATCAGAACTTCTTCAAGAACATCTTTTATTCTGAATCTTGGATTCATGGATGCGTATGGATCCTGAAAGATCATTTGTACCCTTTCTCTGTAATCTTTTAAATCATTTTTATCCAGGTGAGTCGAATCTTTCCCGTTGAAAATAATTTTCCCTCCTGTGGGATCGAGGAGTTTCATTATCAACTTTCCGGTTGTCGTTTTCCCACACCCCGATTCACCAACAAGCCCGAAAATTTCCCCCCTCATTATATCAAAACTGACTCCATCAACCGCTTTCACAAATCTTTTTTCCCCGGAAAAAACTTCGCTCATCGTTCTCTTCACCGGAAACCATTTCTGAAGATTTTCTATTTTAAATATCACATCTCTTTTTTTATCATTCTGCATTTTTTGTACACCTCCAACAGGCAACATAATGATCTTCTTCAACCAGTTCTAGGGGTGGTACTTCGGTTTTGCATTTTTCCATAACTTCATTACATCTGAGATGAAATCTACAGCCCCTTGGAGGATCAATCAAATCAGGGGGGGTACCGGGAATGAAAGCCAGTTCTTCCACTTCTTCATGCAATCTTGGAGTTGCTGCCAGAAGCCTTTTTGTATATGGATGCATCGGCCCCTGTTCACCATATATCTGCTGATTGGTTCCTATCTCGGCGATCTTTCCCGCATACATTACCTGAATTCTGTCAGAAACTTCTGCCTCGGTAGCGAGATCATGGGTTATGAATATGAATGAAAGATTCAGTTTCTCTTTCAATTCCTTGAGAAGATTTATTATCTGCGCCTGAACAACTACATCCAGTGCTGTGGTGGGCTCATCACAGATAACAACTTTGGGCTCCAGAAAAAGTGAAGTTGCTATTACAACTCTCTGCTTCATACCTCCACTCAACTCATGGGGATATCTGCTCATAATATGATCCGGCAGTCCTACATAATTCAAATATTTCACAATTATCTTTTTCGCTTTTTCCTTATCCATCGGTCTATGTGTCTGAAGAGTCTCCATCATCAGCTTGCCTATCGTATAAACCGGAGTCAGACAGTTCATAGCACCCTGAAAAACCATTGAAATTTTCTCCCATCTTATTCTTTTTCTTATTTCCGTTTCTGAAATCGGTATTATATCTTCTCCATCCAGTATGATCTTTCCTCCGGCAATGTACCCCGGAGGACTGGGCATCTTCAAAAGGGCCGTTCCCGTCGTTGTTTTACCACAACCGGATTCTCCAACTAATCCGAGTGTTTCCCCGCTTCTGAGAAAAAAATCTATATTATCCACTGCCCTTACATCACCCATACTGGTTTTATAAAATACTTTTAAATTTTTAACTTCCAATATTTTTCTTTTATCCATAATATCTACCTCGTCCTGAGCTTTGGATGCAAAATTTTGTCCGCAGCAAATCCGATGAATGCGAATGCCATACCCATGAGAGCAATACACAAACCTGGGGGAACAACCCACCACCAGATTCCGCTCAGTATCGCACCACTGTTGTAGGCATCACTCAGTATTTGTCCCCATGTGACTATGGTCGCATCGCCAAGACCCAGAAGACTTATCGAAGCCTCATAAACAATTGCACCGGGAATGAAAAGTGCCATTGAAGCAAATGAATATGGAATCAATAGGGGAACCATATGTTTGAATATTATTCTCAGATTTGAAGCACCCGCGGCTTTTGAAGCCTCTATAAAAGTCTCTTCTTTTATCTGCAGGGCCATACTTCTGACAGTCTTTACCGAACCCGTCCAAAAAAATGCACACATCATGAAAATGAGTGTCCATATACTCGGTTTGAAAACCGCGGCGAGAACTATCAATACCGGTAGAAGAGGAGTGGATACGAATACCTCAAAGATTCTCATCATGAGAGAATCCTTCCATCCCCCTAAATAAGCCGAAATTACTCCGTACAGTACTCCGATTGAAACGGAAACGACGGCAGTCAACAGACCGATCAGCAACGCCCATTTTACTCCCGCTACTACTCCACTCCATAGATCCCTTTTATATGAATCGGTTCCCAGCAATCCGTACACACTTCCCGGAAGAACTATATAGGGATCGGAAATATTTGCGTCTTCATTCTGCATTATTGAAGTCACTTTAATTTTATATATTCCGTTAAGCGGCTCTCTGTTCTTTATAAAATCTTCACTCGCAACGGAAAATAAATAATCGGTGGGCGCCAGTAAATTTTTATTTATTTTCTGGAGTTCACTTCTCGGAACTTTTTTGCTTAAAAAATTATACACAGCATCTTTTGAATTGCTATCCATAGATACTCTGACATCGTTACCGCTGCCAAGATTTACAGGCTTCTGAAACAGAGTGATTTTTTCGTCGTCGGGACGAACTATTTCGATTATAATCATGGGTGATCCGGTACCGTCCGCCCTGAAAATTATATCCTGTGGAGGATTATAACTCTGATAATCGTACGTGAATTCACTCGTCAATATTCTCAGATTCCCGTTTTGCTGTTCCGTGATCTCCGGATCATCTATTTCCATACTTTCCGCACTTTTCCTGGACGTGAACAGATTCGTCCATGCCGGCGGAACATTTCTGGGTAAATCTTCCCAGTAGGTTATGTCCCTCCAGACATTATTCGTCTCTTTAAAGGAAATTATGAGCGGCTCAAATACTACGGCAAACAGAAAGATCAAAAACAGAATGAGTCCTATGATCCCTGATTTTACCTGTCTGAATTCTTTCCAGAAATTTTTTATCGAATCTTTTATATTTGATAACTTCATGCTTTACCACCAACTTTGATCCTTGGATCCAGCAGACCGTATGTTAAGTCCAAAATTACCAGACCCAATTGATATAATCCCGTCGTTACCGCCAGATTTGCCATTAAAACGGGAATGTCGTTTTGCTGAACCGCAACCCAGTAAAGATTTCCCATACCCGGCCAGCTGAAGATTCCTTCAAAAATTATGTTTCCTCCAACGGAAGCCAGTAATGCCAGCAACGACATAGTTACCAGTGGCGGAGCCGCAGATCTCAATCCGTGACTGTATAATACCCTTCTTTCTTTTATACCTCTCGCTCTTGCGGCCATTATATAGTCTTCCTGGAGAGTACTCAGCACGATATTCCTTGTGAGATATGCCCTTCCCCAGAATCCTAAAATAACGAGCGTTATAACTGGCAGTGTCAGATGCCATAGCAGATCGACAAATTTCGCGAATTCTCCCTGTGGAACGGGGGTAGAATGCAATCCCCCGGAGGGGAAAATTCCAAGTGCATACACGAACATCATTATCATGAGCATACCCAGCCACCAGGAAGGCATTCCATAAACTATCATCGTTCCTATTGAAGTGGATTTATCGAGTACACTCCCTGGTTTCTGCGCCTTTTTTATACCAAGCAGTATCCCCAGGAATACATCTATCAACATCGCGGTAACAAACAAAAGTAATGTTCTGGGAATTGCTTCAAATACTATGCTCCTCACATCTCTTTTTCCTGAATTTGATTTTATAATCGTGGATTTTCCAAAATTAAAGGTTATCGTGTTATAAGCCCTCATAACAATTCTTTCAAACGAAGTTTTATCCAGATTGTACGATTTGTATAAAGTTTCTCTTCTTTGTAATATCCAATTTTCTATAGCCTCTGGAGTCATTCTTGAAGTATTTAAGTTGTGTAATTCTCCATTCACCTGTTCATCTATCTGAGAATAAATTGTTCGTTCTAATTGGGCATTAAAAAGAATAGAGTAAATAAATATCAGTATGACAAAAATTATAATTCCATTCAGAACCCTCTTTATTGAATATTTCCAAAACATAATTATCTCCCTATTAAATTAAAGATAAATAATGCCCCTGTTGAAACAGGGGCATTAAATTCAGATTTAGTAGATTATTATATCCGATAATTGAGAAATTGGGAATCCACCTTCGATCTCCGTCGCGACAAGAATCTGATAACTGCCTGCAGCTAAACCTTCTGTTTTTGCACCGGGGATAACAACATCGAAAACCCCACCGTTTGTGACATCCGCTTCAACAGTTATAGGTTCCTCAGCTTTCAGTGTCAGTATTACCTTACCTTCATTCGCATCTTCCTGTGAAATTGAAGGATATACTACCTTTGCAACGTCCAGGTTTATCACTATATCCTGTCCGGCAACACTGTATGCCGGAACACCGACACTGTTAATGACCAGTCTAGGTACGGCGAATTTATCCATCCATTCCTGTGCGGTATGAGGATATGTCGGATCCCTGAATGCAGCGATTTCAAAATAACTTGAATCGGCATCGTATTCTTTAATGAAGAAAGGTCCGTTTGAAATATACGCTGTTCCATAGGTGTCTATAAAATCAATAGAAGCTTTGTAAGCGGCCTTCGCTTCTTCTACAGTCATATAACCCTTGACGTATACCGGTACGTGATCGTTGTCATACATTTCCTGTAATTTTGCTCTTATATCTGCCACACAAGTTTCCGATAACAGATCGACTTCGTCCGGGTCCCTTCCCCTGAAATTCCAGGGAGTTCCGGATTCCGAACCGACGGCTACCATCTGTGAAAGTGCTTCATAGATATCCCAACTTACCGAAACCGGGTTTCCACCCAAAGCAGTGAATACAGGAGTTCCATTCGATGCGACCCTGTTTTCATCCGGAGGGAAGTTGTAGTCATAGTAAGTGGTTATAGAACCGTTATCATTGATCGTCCAGGCTATTTCCGTCGCAATGTTTGGAGACATATTAGATGAATATTCGCTGTCGAAGAACATATCATCTTCTCCATCCTCGGTTGCCCAGTCGTAAACCAATCCTCTCAGATAGATCAATGAATTTATATTTTGAGGGTTTCCATTGTGATAATTACTGAAGATAAAATCATATGTACATTTGCTCTGACAAGTTACACCTTCGCCAACTTTCTCCCATTCTTTCGTCATAGTATTGAAAGTCAGGGCATCTGCGGGTACTTTCAGCTTTCCAACGATTTCACCATCTTCCTTTTCAACAACGGTTTCCAGTGAATCCAGATCCCATATGGCTCTTTTAGGTGTATCTATAGCAGTTACAGGACTCTCAAATGAACCGAGGTCGGTCATAGCACCTGCGAGTAAATTCGAGTAGGTGTCTGAGAAACCGTCCGTACCCAGAGGATCCCATGCGGACATGAATAATCCACCCTGCGCGGAAAATTCAGTTAATGTCAAAGTATTATCCTTCGTTTTCGCTGTGATCAATGACCATTCATTTACCCCGTCTCCAAGTCCATAGGCGAATCGCTGATCAAAAGCATCTTTATTCGCTGTGAAGAAATCTTCCTGCGAACATACATAAATTCTTACCGAATCTTCCAATCCGAGTTTCAGAGCTTCGAGAGAATATTCCCAGTACTCATCGGAAGTGACATACTGTCCGTAATAAGCCTTTATTGCGTAATCGTCTAAAGCTTCATTAGTATAATTCCAGAATGTTTCATTCGCACCACCCGGCATATAACCGTAGAAAGGTGCATACATCTGACATAAGGATACCGACCACCATCTTCTTGTTGCACCGGCGCCCCATCCTTCTGTGTACATACCCCATTCGTATTTTGAGGGGTCTCCACCATAAACGACCGTTCCTGTTTTTGATCTGTCCCAGTAAAGTCTCTCAACAGGTATTCCGGCACCCTCCAACAAATCAGCAATATAGTTTCCTTCAATTAATCTTCCGTTAGGATCATCAACTCTGATCAGAAACTTAATTGCAGCGAGTTCTGTTTTTCCATCGAAGGTCCACAGACCATCCGTTTTAACCAGTCTGCCTTTGTTTTCCGGAAGTTCCGCAGCAGCCTTCATGGCATCATCTATCATTTTTACAGCTTTTTCTTCATTACC
>JASGMR010000076.1 GCA_030156385.1 Kosmotogales bacterium | reverse complement strand
AAGGGAAACTGGGAGATGATTTTTAACACGATCAAGTCGATCGATTATTCCGGTATATATGTTATTGAGCCGGCGTATAAATTTTATATCGATGATGTCGTAAACAAAGTCAGGAACGCTAAAAATTTTATTGAGAACATTTAAAGGAAAAAATTATGAAGATTGCAGTAGTTTTTAATCCGTCAGCCGGAAGAAAAAGAATATTTTCAGAGATTGGTAAAGATCTGAATGAAAAATTAAAAGAACAGAATGTCATAACCGGTGAAGCGGGTTATGGGAAAAACTACATCGATTCAGAAAAGATTATAGCTCTTTCGGGAACTTCTTTTTTGGAAAAATTAGAGTATTTAATGAAGAATTTCATCGCGGAAAATCCCGATATCATAATCGGTGTGGGCGGGGATGGCATCCTCACCCACATCGCTTCTATTTTGCTGAAAAGAAATGTCAGAATACCTTTAATGGGTATTGCGGGGGGAACAGCGAATGTCGGGCCTCTCATCCGTTTTAATGCATCGAATTTATTAAAAATGAACTTTGAAAATTTGTCAATCGAAGAAATACCGGCTTTGAAAGTGAATATACCGGGTAAAAGCAGCTTATACGCTTTCAATGATATAGTCATTGGTGATACTTTTCTGGGCACTCAGAATGGAAACATGGTAAATTTAAGCGTGAAAGATTTCCTGGAATTTAAAATGAAAATTGTCAAAGAACCTCAAACAAATTTGTTCGGTAAAAATTTTACAATCAAAAAAAACAAAACAAAAGTCGCCGGTCTTTTTTTGCCGGTTCAAATCGTTCTCTCCCCGCTTTATGCGAGAAAATTTTATATCGGTAAGGCGGTTTCAGGCTCTTTATGTCTTGCGGATTATTTTGATGAGGGAGCGGCAATTTGTCTGAGCGACACTATTCTAATCGATTCAAATCTCAGAAAGACACCGGCTCCGATACTTTCACAGCATATTCTCTTTGGAAAAAATGATTTAATCGAATTTGAAAATTTATCCGAAGATCTTTATTTTATTTTAGATGGTAATCCTACTGTCAAAGCTTCCGAAAATGTTTCAATAGAGTACATTGAAAACGCTATTGATTCCGTTATTTTTGATAAAAATGACATTTTACCGATATTAGAATATTAAATAAGAAGAGTGTGATATATATGAAAGCTTTTAATAAAAACATATTAGAGTCACTTGCTGTTGGTGATGCATTGGGTATGCCAACGGAATTTATGAGCAGGGAAAAAATAAAAAAAGAATATGGAATAGTGGATCATTTGATCGATCCAAAATATTCATTAATACATAAAGATTTAAAATATTCTCAGATTACAGACGATACGGAACAGAATTTATACCTTATAGAAACTTATTGCACCGACAGGAAAATCACGATTCAGAATACGGTTTCTTCATTAATAAAGTGGATGGAACAAACCAAAGCCGTAGAACACGGCTACATAGGACCAAGTTCTTCCAGGGCACTGAAGAGAATAAAAGAGGGAGAATCTCCCGAAATTGCGGGAATGGGAGGAACCACGTGTGGAGCGCCAATGAGGGTGATAGCTCCCGTTCTTTGTTTGTATGATCAATCTGAAGAAGGTTTGAAAAAAGCTATTTTCAATTGCACCGTCCCGACTCACAATACAAATCTGGCTATGGAAGCGGCAATGTGCATAGGATTTGCTATAAAGGCGGCTATAGACGGGTATTCATATGACGGAATCATGTGCCGGGCTTACGAAGGTGCGGTTACAGGAAGAGCGTCATCAGATTATGATTACGTGGGAGCGTCCTGTAAAAATAAGGCTGAAATTCTGGTCGAGCAGATAAAAAAGGCAAAATCGGAAGACGAGGTACTGGATATTATTTATTACCTCAACGGTACGACGATGGAAGCAAATGATATCGCTTCCGCGGTCCTTGGAATATTCAGCTTTGCAAAGGATGATGTCTGGAAATCAATTAAACTCGGTGCTTCAGTGGGGGGAGATACCGATACTATTGCCGCGATAGCGGGAGCATTGTCGTGTTCTTATGCAAAGAAACATAATATTCCCGATGCAATTCTGAAAACGGTTGTTTTCAACAATAATCTGGATTTAAACAGGTATTCCGATCTGATAGTTCACAGATTCGGAGAAATTTAATGTTTTTTATCTCTATAGGATCAATTTCAATTGGAATAATGTATGGAATAGTGAATATGATATTGATTCCATTTCTTTCCCAGATTTTTTCAAGCACGGAGATTCCGGGAATATTAATCTCTTCGGGGATGATAATAGCGAGTTTCTTTTCTCCGTTCATAGGTAACTGGAGTGACAGAATAAAAAAAAGAATGCCGTTCATATCTTTCATCGTACTTTTTTCAGTGGCGGGGGCTCTTCTCCTTCTTCTGGAAAATATATATCTGAATGCGTTGGGAGCTATTATAATAGTCATAAGCGCTTACAGCATGCTGACTCCGTATTCATCTTTGGTCGCCGATTATACAACAGAGAATAAAAGAGGCATCGCATTCGGCTTAGTTATGGGAACGGTGAACACGGCGAGCTTCATCGCATCGTTAATAATAAATTATTTCTATAACCTTGGAAGCAAAATCACTCTTCTCGTACTCATGGGAATCAGTCTCATCTCGTTTGCGAGTCTTACCGTGTTCACACTCCGCAACAAACCGAAAAACCGTGAAGAAATCTCCCATGAAAAAAATAAAACGACCGGTATCATATCTTTATTGAAAAATTATCCTCTGTTACTTCTGTTCTTCGGAATACAATTTTTTTCATGGTTTTCACTCGGAGGATTGTTCCCGTATATCACGTCTTTTTTGACCGATGAAACGAATATGACTATCGGAAACGCTTCGGTATGGTTTGGAGCCTCGACACTTTTCTCGGCATTGGTAGCTTATGCAACGGGTTTTATAACCAGATTTTTTAAACGCAATACTCTGTTTTTCATCTCACTGGTTTCTTTAACTGTTGTACTGGGCATATATTCTCAATTTTACTCCGGACTGATCAAAAATGATCCTTCTATAGTGATCGGAATCATTTCCTTTTTCGTAATAAGTGTTTCTCTGGGATTTTTTTATTCCCTGAGCTCTACCATATTATCCCTTTTCGTTTCAAACGATGTTCAGGGAAAGGTATTTGGGCTGAACAATATTTTTATGATTCTTTCCCAGGCGATATCGGTGGGACTGGTGGGAGGAATAATTAAACATTTCGGATATCAGGCGATGGTGACACTCGGGTTCATAGGATTTTTGATCGCAACTGTATTCACTTTTTCCCTCTTCACTCTGGTTGGAAAAAAAGAAAAGAAAATGATCGGCGAAAAAACGAATTGAATGAAAAATTCAAAAATATTTTTTGAGAAATGCGCGGCTTTTTTCATATCATCAAATCAATTAAAAAACTTTCAATAGATCGAGGATGATTCAAACGGTCATCTGGTTTCATAAATCCGTGAGTTTTCTGAATTTAAATGAGATTAAGAAAACTATCAATGTGATCAGAAGGCCGGTACTCCCAACCATTCTGAAACTCTGCTTTACCTGGAGCCATTCGACTAAAAAGCCTCCTATCACGGAACTGAATATGTAAGACAATCCCATACTGGTTGCCCAGAATGCACTCTGCGCTCTTACAAGATGCTTTTCCGGCAATTTAAAATGTATGTAGTTGAACAGAGAGTAATACATCAGAATATAAGTGAATCCGTGTAAAGTTTCCATCAACAGAATTGAGACCAGATTGAAAGCAAAAGTTACTATGATGGTCTTCACTGATGTTGCGATCAGACCCAGAATAAAAATTTTTATGTTTCCGAATTTTTTTATTATTTTATCCGCGAAAAATAAAAACGGGACCTCCGTTATAGACATCAAAGCAAGAATAATTCCGATAGCGGAGTTGTCAAGCCCCATCTCCCTCGTGAGAATGGGAATGAAGGTGTTATGAAAACTTCCCATAAAAACCCCGAAGAAAAAACCCACAGTCATCAGGATAAATGTGAAGAGATTTCCGTTCCTGATAATTGGATTCTCTTTCCTGGATTTAAAACGTTTTGGTGTATCTTTTTTGAAAAAAATAATCATCGTTGAAAAAAACAGAGTAACCGAGGCAACTATAAAGTACCAGATAAACCCGTCTTTTACCAGTTGACTCAAAATCAGAGAGGTTGCAGAAAATCCTATGGTACCGAACAATCTTATTTTATCAAAAGATCCACCGTGTTTTTTCACAGAACTCATCATGAGTGAATCCCCTATGGGAATACAGGATGAGTAAAAAAATGAAAAAAGGGATATTGAAATAATGCTCAATATGAAACTCTTTGAAAGAAAAAGCATCCAGAAAAGAAAAGAAGAGGATAAAGATATTATAATGAAAGAGACTCTTTCATTGAGGCGCGACGTCATTCTGAACCAGAAGGGATTCGATATCATGGCGATCAGAGGAAGGCAAGCCGTTATGAAACCAATTTCTACCGGACTGAATCCCGAAACATCGTAGAATTGTCCGAGCATGTTCCTTGTAGACAGGCTTGCATAGTTCAATGCTTCAAAAATCAAATTACTTAAATACAACACACACCTCTTGAATTCTAAAAAAAACAGGGATCTTCGGATCCCGCAAATGCATTTCAAAAATCGAAAATACAATATTTTAATTCGAATCTATTATAAATTCAGAAAAAGATGAAACGGTTACAGTTTGAAGAAATTATTCGTAATAAGAACAAAATAATATTTTATTTTTAGGTGAGAAAGATCTCCTTCCAATACTAATTCAAATTATTTGATCGGTGAATATACTCTTCAATTTTATTTTTTTCTGCGTCATTCGTTTCTCTTACAGGTTTTCTTGGAATTCCAATATCCATATTCATGAGTTTCAAAGAATATTTTAAAGAATCTGTAAACGCCACTTTATCGGAAATATTCTCAATATTGTCTTGAAAAATATTTTGCCAATACGAAGCCTTCTTTATATCACCATTCTTGAAAGATTCAAAGATTTTCAAAGCTGTTTTTGGAAAAATATTTGCGGTACCTGATACAAAACCATCGGCACCATGTGCTAAATACGACAAAGCGTATGAATCCGAACCACCAAAAACCTGAAAACCTTCTCCAAATTCTTCCTTCGCTTTTTGTACCAACCAGGGAGTATTATTTGTATCTTTTATTCCAACCACATTATTGGTTCTGTTCTTTATCAGGTTCAGAATTTTAAAATCAATTTTATTAAATGTGAACGATAGATTATTATACAGGAAAATATTCGCATCTTTCAATTCTTTGGAAATTTGTATATAATATTCGATTACTGATGTTTGATCTATCGGGAAAAAATACGGACAGATAACAGAAAGATCCATTATCTTCAATGACATTGCATGCTTTCCAAGTTCAATTGTTTCAAATATATTATTTGAACCAATATGAACCATCAAATTGAATTCAGTGTTTTTTACAATAAAATTCAGAATATCCTTTCTTTCCTTCATATTCATAGAATGAAATTCACCGTTAGTACCGTTTATCATCAGGTTTTCAATTCCCGAGTTTTTCAAAAAATCCAAATATTTCAAATAATTTTTATTCAAGATCAATCGATTATTTTTATCAAATGAAGTTAATACAGGTACAATTACCCCTTTAAACATGAAATTTCCTCCTGAGAAAAAAGTTTTTTTAAAAGATATTTATAGTTCGAAAAATCTGAAATAAGCATATCCGCTCCAGATTCTTTCAATTTATAATATTTGTCTACATTCCATCCTTCACCTTTGATTTCGTTGGAGGCAACGCCGATCGTATAAATTCCGTATTCTCTACCGACCTTAATTTCTACCGGACCATCTCCTATTATAATCATGTTTTTAAACTTATTTATATTTTCTTCGGTTAATCTTTTTACCAGCTTTTTCTTTGAAAAGTCTCCGTAACTTTCGAGTGCACCGAAGATATTTCCACCGAAATATTTTTTAACATTGAGAAATTCCGCTTCATCAATAACATCTTTTTTATCGGTACCCGAGGCCATGTATAGAGTTATATTTTTTTCATGAAGTACTGAAATAAACTCCGTTATTCCACTGACCAAATATTTTCGATAATTTTCTTTTTTCCTTTTATCAACGTTCGTTTTCAATATCTCCGTGTATTCATTCTTATATTCCTGTACAGATTTAATATTTTCAGTTTTTACAAATCCATATCTTTTTATGAGATCTATTAAACCCTCCATCTGAAGTATCGTCTGTATACCGGTTGTTTCGGAAATAAATTCTTTTATCTCATTTTTTATTTTTCCTGATAGTTTGTGCGAAATATTTTTTTCACCCGTTATTTTTTCAAACATGAGTTTACTCATAATTGGTTGCCATCCTTCTCTCAACAGGGAAATAGTACCGTCAAAATCAAAAATTATTAAAGAAAGTTTTCTAGGATTATTTGGATTTTTAATGAAAATGTTTTTGTTTTCAATCAACTGTATTCGAGGTTTTTCTTTTTTTCCCACCATTTCTTTCGTGACAACACCCGTCCCAAGTTGTTTTATACAAAGCGAAGCACCTTTCATTGCATCTATGACCGCCTTTTCATCATCAAATCCGTTCATTTTATCTGAACAATACACGGAAATAAAAACATCTCCTGCTCCACAAACATCAACTACTTCTTCATTTTCATAAAAGTATCTTTTGAGTTCATGATTCACGAAATAGCATCCATCTGCATTAGCCGTGACAATCGTTCTATCGTATTCTTTATGGTTTTCATAGACGAGGTGTTTTTGTACAAGAATTTCGGATGGAAATTCTCCCTTCTCTTCGTCAGAAAATTTTTCGGAATATTCGATAATATTCGGTTTTTTCACCCCATAATTATATCCGGAAATATTTTTTCTAGAATCTATGAATATTTTTTTATCTTTCTTCTCCAACTCATCTATGAATTCTTTCACACCTCTAGTTATAACCCCACCATTTTCATATTCATACTGATCTTCGACGATGATAAAATCTATTTCTTCGATCAATTTTCGGAGGTTTTCGAGTAACTTTTTTTCATCTTCTTCACTTATGGTTTCACGTGGAAGTCTATCATATCTTGGCAAGTCCTCTTTCTTTGTAGAATTGTTAATAAACTTCGTATAAACCGGTGTCGATCTGACCTCCGAATTTACCAAGAAACTCGTATTAACATTAATTTTTTTCAATGCCTCCAACAGTTCAAAACCATTTCCATCATTGCCTATTATACTCAACAGAAAAACTTCATTCTTTAAAAGTGACATATTCCTCGCAATATTACCGGCGGCCCCCGGACTGTAAATTTCGTTCTCGCTTATAAGGGGAAATATACCCGTTTCCAGACTTGGCAAAGAGTTTTTGTCACTATAATAAATGTAGTGATCTAAAAAAAGATCTCCAATAACGATTACCTTATTCATTTTTTTCACCATAATCTATTATCTTTCTGTATAACTCCACCACTGTTTCTTTATGATTTCCCTTTATATAAAATCCCTTACCGTTAAACGCCCTAGGTATTCTGACTACCATCGATTTTATATCTCTGAAGTAATAGGAAGATTTAGCTTTGTCATTTTTTATTGCATCGTCTATGTTGGCTTCTCTGATATCGAAACTAGCTGTCGTTATGTTGTCTGGAGTTTTTCCCAGATTGGACGACATAGAAAAGGCTTTGAGGATCACTTCTACACCGATTACGGAAGATCCTATCAACAGGCACACACCACCGTTATTTAATTTGGAAATTTCATTTGCATAAATCAAAAAATCTCTTCCGGAACACCCTCCCAGATTTTCCCCATCGAAATAACCTGTCATATGAATAATATCGTTTCCTATCCCGCAGTGAACACAGAGAGGAATGTTGTGTATAAATGCATTGTATATAACAGAATAATCTTTATAAGGAAAATCGTAATTCATATTCGGAATTTCCCCCGAAATCAATTTCCCCATACTTTCACCATAACCGAGTTTGTTTTTATTTCCCCATCTTAAGGCGAGATTCATCAATTTATTCGTTTCTTCTGAAAATCCGAACAGACCTTGGGAAAGAGCGTTTGGAATATTTTCACTGGTTTTTCCAGCAAAGGCCAGTTCAAAGTCATGAATGGTAAAGGCACCGTTCGTTCCCAGAGCACTCAGATAACCACGTTTTATTAAATCTATGTATATAGGACCCAATCCATTTTTGATCATATGTGCTCCGCTGAATATTACGACGGGCTTCTTTTCCTTTCTTGCCTTCACGATTTTTTTAGCTATATACTCAATATTTTTGCTCTGTTGATTTTCCTCATGATAAACATTCATCTTCAGTATTTTAACCGTATCCACCAAATTTCTAATCGAAACTTCACTGGGTCTATTGAATATAGAATAAGTTTTAATATTTTCAACATCCATAATGGAGTATTTTCCGTTGTATTTCATTACCATACCCCCAATAAATTGTTTTAAAAATTATGAGAATTTGTTTTGTTAAGCTGTTAAAAGTCCACAGAATTCAATAAAATCTTTCAGAATTCTATCGGTTATTTTTACCGAACAAAATATTTTCAACTATTTCACAAATAGTGTGACCAAGGATTATGTGGCTTTCCTGGATCCTTGGAATAACAGTTGACGGAACTTTAAAACAAACATCGCAATGTTCTTCCATTTTGCCACCTGTGTTTCCCGTTAATCCGATTGTAAAAGTCTTTTTTTCTTTTGCTTTCATCAATCCACGAACGATGTTTTTCGAATTTCCACTCGTACTGATTCCAAAAATAACATCTTTCTCATTGAGCAGCGCTTCAATTTGCCTTTCGAAAAGTTCTTCATATGTAAAATCATTCGGTATTTCGGTTAATAATGATGGATTGGTATTCAAAGCCATGGATTTTATGGGACTTCTATTTATATAAAATCTTCCCATGAGTTCTGCCGAAAGATGCAAAGAATCTGCCGCACTGCCGCCATTTCCCATGAAATAAACACCACCACCACCTTTTATCCTGTTGGCTATCAAAAAAGATGTTTCAACAATTGCATTTTTGTAATTTTCAAGAAGTTTTAATTCTATTTTTGAAGTATTAATGAAATTATTTTTAACTATATTTAAATATTCCATCAGCGCCCCCTTTCATAATTACTCTTTGCAACTAACAGACTGGAATAATCTCCTATGGTTTCTCTAAGTAGAGATTTTTTTATTATCTTTGCAGATTTATATCCATTCAGTGTCTCTTCAATTACCACTTTCTTTGCTTCGTCTAACCACACAGATGGAAGTTTCCAGCCTATATTTCCAAGTATTATTGCATCCGGATCAAGAATATCAAATAGAATTGATAAACCTTTTCCCATATATTTCCCACTGCGTTTTAAAACATCAAGTGCCTTTTCATTGCCATTTTTTGCTTTTTTTGATAGATCTCTGGTCGTCGTATTTGGAAAATCTTCAGGATATAAATATTCCGCATATTTTGCTATCCCTGCCCCACTGCAAAAGGATTCCCAACTTCCTTTTTTTCCATATAGAAAAGGGCCTTCGTTTTCCAACCTTATGTGTCCTATTTCCCCCGCGATTCCGGTTTTTCCTCTATACAATTTGTTATTTACTATTATTCCCGCTCCCAATCCAGTTCCCAAAGTTAGAAAGATAATATTCGGCAGCCCCTTACCTGCTCCAAGTAAGTGTTCTGCATAAGCACCGGCATTTGCGTCATGTTCTATATAAATGGGGACAGTTATTAATTTCTCTATTTCATCGATAATATTTACATTTCCCCAATTCAGATGTGGAGGATTGTACAGTATACCTTTTTCAACATTCATAGGTCCTCCCACAGAAATTCCAACGCTGATAATTTTATCTTTTTCAAATTCATTCAAATTCATTTCAATTTTTTTGATGAAATTGCTAAAACCCTGCTTTGGGAAAGTTTCAAATTCCTTTTTTGTTTCAATATTTAATTTTTCATCTGCTAAAATCAGAGCTGTTTTAGTTCCTCCAACATCAATTCCTAAATAGTATTTTTTCATTTATTTGTCTCCACACATTTATTTATTAAACTATCTGGATTTTGTATGAGTTTTTCAAAAGATAAGGCAACCGCTCCGATTATGCCGGATTCGTATCCAAGTGAAGCTTTAATCAGTTTGGGTTTGAGTGATGAATAAACATGACTTTCCAAATTCTCATAAAATTCTTTATTTATTACGTCATAAAAATCTAATAATTTCCCTCCGATTATGACCACTTCAGGAGAAAAAAGATTTATAATATTGACAATTCCCATTCCAATATAAAAACTAATTTCCCTAGCTATATTCGGGTAATTATTCTGTGTTATTTTTATTTTTTCGCTGATTAAATCTTCTTTTTTTATTTTTGTACTGTGATTTTTCTCAAGTAGAAGGGCAATGTTTT
>JASGMR010000075.1 GCA_030156385.1 Kosmotogales bacterium | reverse complement strand
TTTTTATTTTCAGATAATTCCGGCATTTTCATATTATAATTCAGCGTGCTTTTTCCCTTTTATTCAAAATTTACAGTTTATGAAACAGACGTTATCATCTTGCTCGTACAGTAAACATCCAACTTAATTTCAAAAAACAAATATATATCTTTTCATAATGAAATTAACGGTTGAGAACTCTTTTTTTGTATTATAAACTTCAAAATTTTCGTATATTTTTGAGAATGTCTGTTATTTGACAATAAAGGTTTCGATACACATTTTTTTGTCAAAATATTCAAATTAACCTTCTTTGAATAATTTTTTCGGTCAAAAATCGACCCAATTATTTCAGAAATACGCAATAAATCCGGAACTCTAATCATATTAAATTTTTTCATCGAACTCTCCACTTCATTTAACAATAATTTTTCTAAGTATTTTAGAAATCACAAAAAACAATCATAAAAACGATAAATATAAATATATATTATCATAACATTAAAAAATTTAAAAGAAATTCCGATAAATTATTTTGCAATAATCAACAAATTAAAAATTCGATTTCTACGCATAAAATCGTTTATTCGCCCGACGATCTTTTTTAATTCCGAGATTTTCTCAAAATAAGCGAATTCAGTTTCGTCTGTAAAAAAAATAGGTATAGTTTACAAAGATTTATTTTACAGATTTCGTTGAAATAAAAAATGTATATATGATCAACGAACGAAGCAGATTCATGCTACCTCGTCCGGGATTATTTCTAAAGAAGTATGATATCTCTGAATTTCCCTTCTATCCATTTTCTGGATATCTCATTGGCAATTTTGAAGTCGATATTTTTTGATCTCGCTGAAGAATAAAGAATTCCCGCGTTGAATGAATCACCCGCACCTATGGTATCAACTACATAATCCGAGCTCGTGGTTTTGTTGAATGTTTTGATACCGTCTTCAAGTAAAAGTGATCCTCTGGAACCCATTTTGATTATCGCCTTATTGTTGAATCTATCATTATATTCATCTATTGCCCTTTCAAGTTTTGAATTTTTCATGAGTGAAAGGAATTCAGCCTCGTTGGGTAGAAAATAATGAACGTTTTCCAGAATATCGAGAAGATGTGTTCTGAAATGCTCCCATCCTTCAACCGGCCATCCCGGATCCAGATATATCGTGTTCTTTGAATTGAGTTTTTTCAAAAGATTTTTGAATTTCGGATCTTTCAACCCCGGCAAAAGATTCACTCCGGAAAAAAGTATGTGTGAATTTCCGATCTTCTCCAGTTTTTCAGTCAGGAAATCTAAATCAATGGTATTCATCACTCCTTCATTGGTAAAAAATACTCTTTCACCATCTTCTTTATGTGTTATGCCTATTGAAAAAGCGGTTTTTCCGTTGCGTATCTCCAGATTCCCGGTATCTATTCCCATTTCGGAGAACTTATTTTTAAAAGCTGTCCCTAAGAGATCGTTTCCTACAATGCTTATAATGGATGAAGAGAGATTCAATTCAGAGAGGGCTATGGCGGTGTTCCCTGCAGAACCCCCTATTCTTATTTCTCCGTTATTCACATTGATTTCGGTCCCCCATTCGGGCCAGTTATGAATGGGGCCGGCAACTATGTCCAGATTTACATTTCCAACTATAATTATGTTTTCCATTTTCTCACTCTTTTGTGGTGACCTTCGATGCGAATGTTCCAACGCCCGCTTTGAAGTGTTTTATATCTGCGAGTTTTTCAGATAGTTTCTGGAATATTATTATCGATGGTATTTCCGACAGGACCTCAGGTAAATCCATCCCAACCATAATATTGGAATTTTCACTGTTTCCGATGATGAAAGGTTTTATCGATTCCGGAAGATCTTCGATAAGTTCATCGACTTTGTCCTTAGTGACTCCCATGAAATTGAGGATGGTCAGACCGGGATTTGAATTTAATAATTCAAGCGGACCGTGTCTGAAAGCGGCTCCACTGTAAATTGAAATGGGGATCTTTGCAACTTCCGCGACGGTGAGTTTTGCCATCCCCGTTATCGGAACTCCATAACCCCTCGCTATGAGGATCTGGTGATCGTTTTTCAAAAATTTTTCCGCATAATCATCGATGTCAATTTCAATGGCTTTGGTGATACTTCCAATGAGATCTGTAAAATCTATCTTCTGTTTTGTGAGAATTTCAGAAATCATCAATAATAAAACTATGGAGTTTACAAAAGTTTTCGATGATCCCATTGCCTTTTCTTTACCCGCCGCTAAATCGAAAATTCTTTCTTTCGTGAAATAACTCGCTCCTTCACTTGATAAATCATTGGTGATTAAAATACATTTATCTTTAAAAGCAGAATATTTTTCAATGAATCTGATGAGTTCGATGGTCTCTCCGGATTGGCTCACCAGTATTATTAAGTCGTATTTTCCGAGGAGTTTTTCACACGAATAATTGACTACCTCGGATAATTCCTTTGTCTCGGCCAGTATTCCATTCTGTCTGAGATAAATTGCAGCGTAACATGCCGCAAAATACGAACTTCCCATCCCCGATAGTAAAACTCTTTCGGGGTTCATGTTTTTGACTTTTCTTTCTATTTTCTCCTTTTCTGAAAATAACCTTTCCAATGATTTCGGTTGTTCTAAAATATCTTCCATGAATAGGGACACGTTATACCTCCTGATTATTTTGATTATCCTTTTACAGCACCGCTTGTCATGCCCTGAATTATATATTTCTGAAAAATAGCCGCGATTATCAAAGGTGGGATAGTGGCTACGAGACCGCCGGCCATCATCATGCTGTAATCAATTAAATGACGCGTTGTGAATTCCGAAACAGCTACTGTGATTGTTTTTGCCCTCATATCACTGGTAAGAATCAATCCATAGAAGAATTCATCCCAGCACATGAGAAAAGTGAAAATGAATGTCGTTGATAGACCGGGTAAAACCAAAGGCAGGTCTATCTTAAAAAAGCTTTTTATTGTTGAGGCACCATCGATCTTGGAAACCTCGTCCAATTCATTTGGAATGGTCAGAAAATATCCATACATCATCCATATGGAATATGGAAGTATGAAAGAAGTGTAGACGATTATAAGCCCCCACCACGTATTCATGAGCCCGAGTTTTGTAATAATTAAATAAAGTGATAGAGCCAGAGCGACTTCCGGAAACATTCTTAAAGTAACAATCAGATTCAGGTAAGCTTTTTTAAATCTTTTGAACTGTTTTGCCAGCGCATATCCCGCAAAAGTTGCCAGAACTAATGAAATAAATCCGGCTATGAGCGCAATCCCTGTACTGTTGAGAAGGGCCTTTGCGAAATTAGGGATTTCACCGCTTGTACCACTGCCACCGGTGATGAGTTTTTTAAAGTTCTCTATAGTGGGATTCTCTGGAAACCAGTGAGGTGGGGTGCTTAATAATTCAACTTTCGGGGATATCGCCGATACAAACATCCAGTAAATCGGAGCGAGTATGACGATACATATTATTATTCCGGCCACATAGAGCCATATTCTTTTTGCTTTTTTATGCACTTAAATCCACCTCTTCTCTCATTAAAACATTTGTGAAGATAATGGCTATAATGAGTATTAAAGCGGTCACCACTGTAGAGATTGCGGCTCCTCTTCCCATTCTCAAAGATTCAAAAGCGGTGTGATAAACATAATAAGATAGTACCTGGGTACCGTTTGCAGGGCCTCCCTTTGTCATTATATATATGATATCGAACGCTTTAAACGCCTCAGATATTCTAAGCACAAGTGATATTGCGATCGCCGGTTTCAGCAAAGGAAGAGTGACCTTAAAAAGTTTTTTCCAGAACCCAGCTCCATCCACATATGCTGCTTCATAATAATTTTTGGGAATTGCCTGTAATGCTCCGAGGAGAACTATTGTGAAAAACCAGCAATTTTTCCAGATATCGGCTATTATAACGGAATTCAAAGCTCCGAAGGGTGTTCCGAGCCAGTTTACATATTCACTTATCAGCCCCAGTTGACTGAGAAGTCCATTCAGTGCACCGTAATTTGTATCGAATATCCATTGCCACATTACACCATTCGCCACAGTTGGGATTGCCCACGGCAAAACGACCAGAACTCTTAAAAATGCTTTCATTTTGAAATCCTGATTCAAAAGTATTGCGGTGAATAATCCTATAACGAATTCAATAAAAACAGAAACTCCCGTGAAATAAGCAGTTACCTTGAGTGATTGTAAAAAATCACTGCTCTGAAGTATATAAGAGTAATTTTGAAAGCCCACAAAGGCGTTCATTGTTGGTCTCAGAAGATGTTCCCTTCTGAAACTGAGCCATATAGTATTACCAATTGGGTATAGTAAAACGAAAGCTAAAACAACCGTTGCGGGTATTATCATTGCCCAGCGTGTCATATTTTTCTTTTTCATAAAGATGACTCCTTTTCCACAATTCTATTCGAATCGAAAACGCGGCGATTGGAATAATCGCCGCTATTATCATTTAGTTTATTTCACCGTATTCTTTGAGCAAATCAACGATTTCTTTTGCAGCAGCATCCAAAGCTTCCTTTGGTTCCATATCTTTTGTTAATGCCCTTTGAATATAAATTTGAAGAATTCTTGAAACTTCGTTGTAGCTTACAAGAGAGGGTCTATCGGTTACGTACGACAACTGAGATAGCATCGGCCCGAATTCCGGGTGAAGTTCGAGAATTTCAGGATCAGAATAGAGCGATTCAACGACCGGCATTGCTCCGTAATCGATAGCCTGTTGTTTCTGCATTTCTTTGCTTGCGAGGAAGGAGATGAACTTCCATGCCGCATCTTTATGTTCCGATTGTTTTGTGATAGCAAAACCCATGGAACCACTTGAAGTGTTACTTACAATCCCGTCTTTACCGGTTGGACAGAGACCTACCTTTATGTTGCCAACCTGAGTCGATTGTTCAGGATCATTGAAGATCGTCCATGCAAAGGACCAGTCGAACCCGAAGGGTACGTCGCCATTTGCAACTCCATGAAGTAACGCACGGTCATCGGATGTTATCGATGAAGGATCAACAACACCGTACTCATAGATTGAATCCACCATCCATTTCAGAGCTTCCAATCCTCCACCACTGTTGAATGCCGGATATCCATTTTCATCAAAAAATTTGCCGCCAAAGGCGCCGATTAATTGAGTGTAATAACAGATCAAACCTTCTGCCTGTGCCCAGCCCCAAACCGAACCATATTTCGCAAGACCTTTATCCATAATGGTTTTGCTGAATGAAACGAATTCATCGTATGTTGTTGGGGGTTCGGACAGCCCTGCTTCTTCAAGCATTTTTTCATTGTAATAGAAAAAAAGCACGTCGTCAAACATCGGAAGTCCATAAGTCTTACCGCCATATTGCAATATCGTCATAACACTGGGAATTATTTCTTCTTTCATTTCCGGTGTGAGTCTGTCATCAATCTGTTCGAGTAATCCAAGAGTAACGAATTCCGGTGTCCATATACAATCGACATCTATAACATCGTACGCTTTAGGATTGGCTATGAGTGATGTCACTTCTTTTTGATACAGTTGATTATAACCGACACTGGTGAGTTCCACTTCAATATCCGGATAGAGCTTTTCAAACTCCGGAATAACTTCTCTTCTGAAGGCGGCAAAATCGTCGCTTGAAATAACTTTGATCGTTTCCTTTGAAAACCCCGTTAGAGCAAACAGTACTAATAAAGATACTAAGAACAAAACATTTAATTTCTTCATACCAAACTTCACCTCCAAATTTTTATTGATTTTTTTAGACCTGTAGTTTTTGTTTTCAAATACATATCTACCCCTGAACTAAGGGCTCCCTCCACTATAGCCCTTTCTTTCCCCTTTGAAAAAGTCAATGAAGCGGTTGTTTTCTTCTGTTTTTTCCATTCTCTGAGTATGAATTCTTCGGTAATTCCAAATCTTCCGTTCAGAACGAATTTTTCCGGATTGAGTAAAAAGCTCATATTTATGAGCAATCTTATCCACTCATTAACTAAATATTCCTGATTGGCCGCGTTAAACCGATCCTCTATAGATACTTCTTCGATATTCAGCAATTGCCCGAGTTCACCGGCCATTCCTTCGCCTACGAACAGATTTCCATCGAATATGAACCCGGCACCTATTCCTCTTCCCCAATAAATACAAATTATATTTTTCACATTATCCGTGTAAAATCTTTCCCGTACAGCCAATAAATTGGCGTCATTTTCAAAGGCAACGATAGCTCCCGGAAATTTATTTCTTACGATTTCTACCATCTTGCTGACATGAATACCGTACCAGTCCGATATTGATGCGAAAATATTTCCCGATTTTAAAATATATCCGGATATAGCGAAAACGACTACGGCGATATCTTCGGTTATAGAATTTATTTCCTCTGTCAGATGTGCCTTGAGATTTTCAAAATTTACAGTCGATATTTCCCTGACCCAAAAATGTTTAATTGAACCCGAAAGATCCGATATTCCATATCTTATAAAATTCTGATCAATCTGAATTCCCATGATATTCGCATAACCGTAATTGAATTCGAGAAGAGTAGGCCACCTTCCCAATTCTGATTTTTGTTTACCGGAAGTTTTTAAAAGAGTACCGATAAGTGGATTAACATTTCTTGATACGGTTGGAGCACTTAGTTTGAGAACTTTTGTTATTTCGGCTTTAGAGGCGGTTTTGTTTCGATGAATATATTCAAGAATATTTAAAAGATTGTTATTTTTAACCTGTGTTACATGTTTTGGAGAATTTTTCATTGTTACACTCCTATTTATTTACATACTGTAAAAAAATAACTATAGCTAAATTTTAGCATCTATACATGAATTGTTTAAGTTCAATTTGTTCATTTTATTCGTAAATATAAGAGGATAGATTCGATTAGCAAAGAAATGCTTTAAATTTGATACTGAAGTAAACTTTTTTAAACTGTACACCTCGAGCATAAATAAAAATACGCCAAGTGACTGATTTTAATTTTCAGTTTATTTCAGTATCTGCAAAGATTTCCTGGCAAAAAGTTCAATCCAGTTCAAACGATACAAATTTTGATTCTCCATAGATTAAATCGATTTCCTTTTTATTCGGTTCAACATCGTAAGATTTATTTGATATGAAACTGAAAAGAAAAGATCAAAGTATAATATTGAAATATAGGTTGAAACTATATAGTTTTTTAACCTGTGTCGGAGGGATATTTATGAAGATAATTTTTATTGTCCCTGCCGCAAAGATTAGAAGAAACAGACTGTACAGAATCGGTGGTTCTTTTTATGGCAGGAGTAATTCTATAACCGGGCCATTGATACTGGGAAAGATCTTAAAGAATGCCGGTCATAATGTTGAGGTTTATGAGGAACTGTACAGGGATCTTGATTTTCAAAAAATTATTGATGCCGATGTAATTTGCATTTCTGCAATGACTTCTAATGTGGTAAGGGCGTATGAAATCGCTGACTTCTTCAGAGAAAAGTATCACAAACGAGTTATTATGGGAGGAATGCACCCGAGTTATATGCCCGATGAAGCTTCCAGGCATGCCGATTGTGTGGTGATAGGCGAGGCCGAAAACGTAATCGTTGATGTAGTCGAAGGAAATATAACCGATAAAATAGTGAAATCCGCCCCGGTTTTTGATGTAGACAGCATACCTTTTCCCGATTATTCTATTTTAAAAACACCGTGTAAAGCTGCAAATATTATGACATCCAGAGGATGTCCCTATAATTGTAATTTCTGTACGACTTCCAGAATGTTTTATCCATACAGGCAGCGCACTCCCGATAACGTTATTGAAGAACTGAGGATTTATAAAAAAATGGGGTTTAAATATGTGAATTTCGAGGATGATAATTTCACTGCCAACAAAGTGAGAGCGAAAGAAATACTGAGAAAAATGATAAAAAACAATCTGGTGTTCAAAGAAACGTTTTTTTTCGGTCGTACGGATCTGGCGGATGATGATGAATTACTTGAACTCTTAAAGGCCGCAAATCTCAAGAGAGTTCTGATAGGAATAGAATCTCTGAATCAGAAATCACAGGATTATATAAACAAAAAACAGAACATTGAGGCAATAATCAAATGTGGTAATAAACTGTTCAAATATGGGATCAAGCTCATAGCGAGTATCGTTCTCGGTTTGGATACCGATACCGCAGAGGATATTCACAGAAGTGTCGAATTCAGTAAGAACATAAATGCCTATCAGCTTCAACCGGCTATTTTAACACCGTACCCGGGTACTCCCATTTACAATCAATTCAAAAAAGAAAACAGGTTGTTGATCAAAGAATGGGAATATTATGACATGATGAACGTCGTTTTCATTCCAAAAAACCTCACACCATGGGAACTCGAGGGAGAATTTTATAAAGCCGTGAAAGATTTTTACACTCTGGGCGGTGCCATGAAAATGTTCAGGTTATACGGATTCGATGCCTGGTCCAGAAGAATGGCTCTCTGGTTTGCAACACGATTCGGTTGCGCGTTTTTCAAAAGGCAATCCGAAAAAGAAAATGGAAATATCTATAACAGATTGAAACATGTTTCGATGAAAATGCTCATGAATTGAAATAATCTTTTTCTGTAAATATGGAAGTGATTCGAACATTTTATGAGTGTGTTTTTCACAAAAATGAACATGTCGTTGAAATTGATATATCACAAAAAATTGAATATAATATCTTCGCCTGTTCATGAGTTTTATATGTGGTTTGTTGTTTTTCAAATTTATTTTATTCTTTTGTTGTGAAAAAATCAGACTTTTTATCAGGTTTTTCATCAAATGGCCTTTACCCGAAAATATTTGAGTTTTGATTACCTTTTTCACTTTTGATTATCAAACAGATATATTATATTTTTTAAAAGGATGAGTGTATTTTAAAGGGTCTTATTGTGAAGAAATCATTATTTTTGTCTGTCTTCATTACTATGGAACGTTTTTCTTTGTTTTAAAAGACGAATAGGGTAAAATTTATTAATCCACAGGGGAGGATGAAGATGAAAGAAGCGATGTTGGAAAAACTTTATAAAACGCTCTCGAAGGATTTCTGTTGCGAAACCGAAAATTTTATCAACCCGGGTCTTTATATAACAAAATTTTCTGAGAAAGAAGGCAGAAGAAAATTTCCCGTATCCAGTAAACATTTTTCATTCATATCGATAAATAATTCATTAGTTGTCTGCACTGCTGAGAAAAATTACGATTGGTGTTTGCAGAGTTTTGAAGGAATGAGTAAGCAGGATTTCTTTTTACCACAGAATATCGTTCGTATTGAGGAAAAAATAAAAGAGGATGGAAGTGGACTGAGGGGGCCTGAATTTAAATTCATCTGCGAGGCCACACAGACCGAAAGACCCTTGAAGACCGATTACGTAGTAGATATTTATTATAAAGATGAAATTCACAAGCTCTATAAATTCAAAAACTTTCAAAACGCTCTGACTTACAAAAAAGATCTTCAGAGAGACGATGAAATAGCCCTCACAATAACTCACAAGGGGAAGATTATTGCAATAGCGGGGGCATCCTCTGATTCGGAGGATTTGTGGCAGATTGGTCTCGATGTCAAAGAAAAATACAGAGATATGGGAATCGGAAAGTTTCTTTTGAACCTGATTACAAAAAATATAATTAAACTCAAAAAGATTCCTTATTATTCAACAACGGTGTGGAATATTCCTTCCATGAATCTTGCACTGTACAGCGGATATAAGTTGTTGTGGGTGGAATATTATTCAAGAGAGGTTTACAGGTGAAAAGTTTTGGAAGATAAAAGTATATTGAGAAAAGTTGCGAAGCTGATTTTGGCACAATATGCTTTGAATATCAAAAGTATTCAGTATTTTACCGAAGAAACCAACCTTTTTTTCAAAGTTATCGATGGGAACGAAAAAAAATACGCATTGAAAATATTTCAGGAAGAATCCAGTAAAATCGAAGATAATCTGGCAGAAGTATTCTTCATGGATGCTGTAAATAAGGCATCGAACGTTCCGATCCCTGATATCGTTCATTCGATAAACGGTGACGGAGTCGTGGTAGCGAAATCGAAATACACCCCGCTTCCAAAAAGGGCCATCCTTTATGAATGGATAGAAGGGGAAGTTTTTTGTGGTAAAGAATCGTACCGGCTTTTCAGAAAAATGGGTAAAACAATCGCGAAAATGCACACGGCGACAAAAGATATAAGTATTCCGGAGAATTTGAATCCCAAGAAATGGGATAAGGTTTTTTACTACCGTGGAGAAGTCCCCGTGTATAAAAAACCTGAATTCAAAAATGTGGTTTCCGATGAATTTATAAAAACAATGGATTATATCATTCCGGTCCTGGATAATGAATTGAATAACCTGTATGAGAATTCAAACCCTCAATTGATTCACGCGGATCTGAATCCCTGGAACATTCTTATCGACGGAGATGAGTTGAAGATAATTGATTTTGAAGAAGCTCTGCTGGGACTCCCGGTACACGATATTTCGGTTTTTCTATATTATTATAAGTACAGTGATAAATTCGATTATTCTCTGGTTAAAAACTCCCTTTTAGAAGGATATTCGGAGATAATAAACGATAATGATTTTAACGAGTTTTATATAGATCTTCTCATGACGGCCAGAAGGGTGAATTTTATGAATTATGTTCTGGATATTAATCACGATGAT
>JASGMR010000074.1 GCA_030156385.1 Kosmotogales bacterium | reverse complement strand
ATTTCTCTTATTCCCTTTTCATATATTTCACCGTCTTTTGTGAATGATGATAATACCGGTGGTATTATTCCCTTGAACTCCTTTGCTTTCATTTCCTAGCCCCCCCTTCTTTTTTGTTTGATTCTATAAAAACCTCATGACTATAAATGTATTTAATTTTACCAGATATTTCCAGAAATTGGAAAAAATTTTTTCTATTTTCAATTTCTGATTAATTGTAATTTTTTTAAATAATCGCATTTAATTAGAAATATTTGGCTTAAATAGAAAAATATAAAGGATAATCATATTTGTTTAATTGAAAATTTTTATATATAATTACATTATTAAATGGAAATTTTTTCCAGAAAGAGGGGTTTGAAATAATATGTCCTTTCCAAATTTGCCTGTTATAAGGAGAATAAAAGATAATTATTCTAAACTCACGGCAACGAGTAAAAAAATAGCGGATTTTATAACGGAGAATCCTCAGAAGGTTCTTAAAATGTCTATCACTGACCTCGCTGAAGCGGCAGGAGTGAAGAGTGAATCTTCCGTAGTTAGATTTTATAGAAAACTGGATTTCAACGGATATCACGAATTCAAAGTTTCCCTCGCAGGGGAAATTTCCGGAGCTTCAATTTTACATACGTATGAAGATGTTCTTATAAACGATACTATATCCGAAGTTAAGAGGAAAATTATTTCCAGTAGTATCAGTGCTTTTCAAAACGCCATAACCACTCTGGATGAAGATTCATTGAGCAAAACACTGGATATACTTGATAACAGTAGAAATATTATATGTCTTGGTCACGGGGCGTCGGCGTCGGTGGCAAATTACGCAGCGTTCAGATTATCCTTGCTTGGCAAGAGTGCTTTTTTCATTCCCGATTCTCACACCTATGCGGTAATGCTTTCCAAATTGAAAAAGGAAGACTGTGTCTTTACAGTCTCGTATTCCGGTGAGACGAGAGATTTTGTGATTCCGTTTCAGAAAAGAAATGAAAAATACAAAATCATAACGATTACCGGATCGAAGGGAAGTTTTCTTGCACGGATATCCGATCAGGTGATTTTATCGAATGTCGAGGAAACTGCTATGAGAACCGACGCGATGATAAGCAGGCATGTACAACTGGCGATAGTGGACATTTTATTTGCCGCCCTGGCAATAAAAGATGGGAAAGATTCTTTGAACACGTTATCGGATTCAAGAAATTCATTAGCACATTTAAAATTTTAGATAAATCAGGAGGAACTTTATGCCAAAGGAATTAAAGGGAATAATACCGCCCCTAATAACAATTTTTGATTCGGAGGGGAAAGTAGACGAAAAAAAATATAGAGAACTAATAGAATTTCAATGCAATCATGTACAGGGTCTTTTCGTATGTGGGACATACGGATCTGGACCATTGATGACGAAGGAAGAGAGGAAAGATGTCCTTGAGATTGCAGTTGATCAGGCTAAAGGAAGAATTCCCGTCATTGTTCATGTGGGCAGTTCAAAACCGGATGAGATTTTGGAATTAACATTACATGCGGAAAAAACGGGAGTAGACGCAATAGCGACCGTTCCTCCTTTTTATTACGGATATTCACAGGCGGACATAGTGAGGTTTTTCAAGTGGCTGTTGAAAGAAGTAAATCTTCCCCTTTATCTTTACGATAACCCAAAAACCACGGGACTGGAAATAGAAATTGAAACACTTAAAGAATTGAAGGAAGCGGGATTAACAGGGATAAAAGACAGCACATTCGATCTGCTTTATTTTTATGAAATTAAGAATAATCTCGGGTTCGATGAATTCAATTATATTTCCGGTACGGAAGCTTATATCGTTCCTTCGATAACGATTGGTGCATCCGCAGCAATCTGTGGTTTGGCGAACGCTTTTCCGGAGATAGTGGTGGAACTATATAACAAGACAATCAATAAAGAATATGATGAAGCCTTCATTTTACAGGAAAAAGTGAATCATTTGAGAGAAATTCAACATTATGCTGAAAGCATACCGGCGATTCATGCGATGCTCAAATTGAGAGGCATAGACGGCGGATTTCCAAAGTTACCCTTTGTGAATACTTCGGAAGAAGTGTATCAGAAGATAAGGAATGCTGTTATTGAAACAGGATATGTAGATATAAAATAAGAGGTGTTTTTATGAAAAAAGTTCTTGGTATGGGCGAAATTATGATTCAGATGAATCCGACCGAGAAGGGTTCGCTTGTTTATCAGAATTTGTTTGAAAGGCATGTCGCGGGTTCCGAGGCCAACACTATTATTCAGATGCAGAAACTGGATATAGATACAAACTTTATTACAGCCGTTGGGAGTAAAGAATTCGGTGAAGTAATTCTTTCTGCCCTGAGAGCCGAAGGCGTTGGAGTAAAAGATATAAAAATTGATGAAGAACATCCGACGGGTCTTTATGTCGTTCAGAGGAGTTATCCCTTTCCGGAAAAGACTTCCGTAATCTATTATCGGAAAGGTGCTGCGGCGAGTTTTTTTTCCGAAGATGATTTAAAAGAAGATTCTTTCAAAGATATAGACATGTTTCTTGTGAGTGGTATCACGCCTGCCCTGAGCGATATTTCAAGAAAGGCTGCCCTGAAGGCTATCAAGATTGCAAAAAAGAACGGAGTGAAGGTGGTATTCGATACCAACATAAGAATAAATCTTTTAAAAACCAGCGAAAAGGCCTATGATTGTCTTCTACCCTTTATAGAGGAGGCAGATATTCTTTTCACAGGGAAAGGTGATTTGAATCTTCTTTTTGGAAAATCCTTTGAAGAGAATTTTGAAGAAATAAAGAAGATCGGAAAAAGAAAAGAAATGTATATTTTGAAATTGGGTGGAAAGGGAGCAATGGTAATTCAGGATGACAGAGTATACAGGAGTGCCCCCTTCAAGGTTCCTGTAATAGATGAACTGGGAGCAGGAGATTCTTTTGACGGAACATTTCTTGCGGCACTTTTAAAAGGAAAATCAATAGAAGAATCATTGAAATATGCTTCGGCTGCCGGAGCTATTACTGTCAGTTTAAAGGGCGATATTGAACCGCTTCCACACTGGAAGGATCTTGAGTTATTTTTAGAATTATATGAGAGTGGAGAAGGGAAATTGTTAAGGTGAGTGAAAAAAAAGTTGAAGCATATTGTTTTGGTGAGGCTTTAGGTGGTTTTTATTCGAACGGTCAGGGTAATTTGGATGAAATAGGAGATTTTCATCTTACCTGGGGAGGAGACGCATCGAATGTTGCTCTTGCAATACAGAAACTCGGTCATCAATCAGGTTTTGTAGGTAAAGTAGGAAACGATTTTTTTGGTGAAGGTTTTTTGAAATACTGGAATGAAATCGGTGTGAATACGGAAAATGTATCGATCGATAGTGAGAGATTCACCGGACTGTATTTTATAAAGAGTAATGATACGAATCATCAGTTTGAATACAGAAGAAAAAATTCGGCCGCGGCTAATATTAACAAAGAGGACATAGTAAAAGAAAAACTGCTCGATGCCGAAATTTTTCATTTGAGCGGTATCACACAGGCCATAAGTGAAAATTCATGTGAAATAGGGTTTGACCTCATGAATTATTTCAAAAATAAAGAAAAGATAATTTCATATGATTTGAATTACCGCGAAAAGCTGTGGAGCAAAGAGTACGCAAGATCAATCTACATAGAGGTTTTAAATAAATACGCCAATATTTTTTCCCTGAGTAAAGAGGAAGCGGAAATCCTCGATCTTCCAAAGGATCCCGAGAAGGCGATTTATGAATTATTGAGCTATAACCCTGATTTAGTTGTACTCAGATTGGGAGAAGAGGGTGCATTGATTGGGAACAAAGACGGCGTTGTAAAGTCATCAATTTTTAAAACCGAAGTAGAAGATACCGTTGGAGCGGGTGATACATTCACCGCAGCCATAATAGCAGGATATTTGGAAAAAATGAATCTGGAAAATATGTTGAAGTTTGCGCTCAAGGCTGCAGCATTCACATGCCGAAAAATAGGATCTGTTGAAGGTCAACCGTTGAGAAAAGAATTGAATTTATAGAAAATATTCCACAAAAATTAATCGGGAGGTGTCAGTATGAAAAAATTGTTATTAGTTGCACTTATTGCGATATTTGCAATAACTTTATTTGCAGTTAACTACCCAACAAAGAGCATCACTTTGGTATGCCCATGGGGTGCTGGCGGGGGAACAGACAGATTAGCAAGATTTATGGCCGATGAACTTTCAAAGGAACTTGGACAACCGGTTGTAGTAGTAAATAAAACCGGTGGCGGTGGTGCAGTTGGTCATGGTGCAGGAGCATACGCGAGAAACGATGGTTATACAATAACATTGGTAACTCTGGAAATTGCTACAATGCACTGGCTTGGTTTAACACCATTAACATATGAAAATCTTGACTATATAGCACAGGTAAATCAGGACCCTGCTGGTTTAATAGTTAAGGCAGACAATGAATGGTACAGTGCAACGGATTTGTTGGTAGATGTCGCACAGAATCAGGGACAGTATCTTTTCTCGGGTTCAGGTGCAGGAACGATATGGGATCTTTCAAGAATTGGTATGTTGAATGCAGTTGGCATTGTTCCGGATGCAGTAACATGGGTTCCGACAACGGGTGCCGCGCCTTCAATAGTTGAGTTGCTCGGAGGGCACGTCGATGCTATAACATGTTCAATTCCGGAAGCTTACCCTCAAATTGCATCCGGTGATCTCAAAGCCCTGGCAATAATGGCCGATGAAAGAGATTCAAGATTTGAAGGCGTACCGACATTGAAAGAACTGGGTGTTGATTGGGCTTCAGGTACATGGAGAGGTATTGCCGTTCCCAACAGTACATCACCGGAAATAAAGAAAATACTTGAAGATGCAGTATTGAAAATTGCTTCTTCAGATGCATTTGTAGATTTCATGAATAAAAATGGATTCGGTATAAAAGTAAGAAATGCAGAAGAATTTACGGCATTTGTAGAAGAACAGGACAGTGTCTGGAAAGAAGTCTTGAAGATAGGCGGATACTTAGTAGAATAATCAATTTTCTATAATCCCGGTGCTTTTCCGCACCGGGGTATTTTATTAAATTTGTACAAATGTTGTGAGGTGTGATGTGAGTAAATATAAAAATCTCATTTACAGTTTAAAGCGGCTATTTCGTCAAGTTCCATATTATATGAGTAAATACAAAAATCTCATTTACGGTGTACTTTTGATTGCGCTGTCTGTTTTTGTGATTATGTACAGCACGGGATTTCCCAAATATGTTGTGAGAGGACATGAATTACCCGGCCCAAGTTTCTTCCCGACTGTTTTGAGTATCTTTTTAATTGCAATAGGCCTTTATGAGATATTGAAAGATATTGTTGATAATATAAGGAAAAAAGAGAGAAAAGTTAAAGATGATTCACATATTACTAAAAGAGGAATTATTAATATTCTGGTCACGGTAGCCGGTATTATTTTATTCGTTCCTTTAATAGACATTATAGGTTTTAAACTCGGCGCATTTATTTTTGCCACCTTTTTGATGTATCTTTTAGGTATAAAGTTTATAAGATCTCTTATATATTCCGCTGTCTTAACGGCGGTAATAATAGTAATATTTGAATTATTATTTAGAATACCCTTTCCGCAAGGGTACATTCTTCCGTTTTAGCAGGGGTGATTGAATGGAAAATATACTGGCAGTATTTAATCCTAACGTTTTTTTACCATTATTGGTGTCTATGTTCTTTGGAATATTCGTGGGAGGTATTCCCGGATTGACGGCAACGATGGCTGTAGCACTCATAATACCAATCAGTTATTATTTAAGTCCGCTTGCAGGCCTGGCTATGGTATTGGGAGCATCGTTCACGGCGATTTTTTCCGGAGATATTCCCGCAACATTTCTGAGAATACCGGGAACCCCCGCATCGGGTGCTGCAACTCTTGACGGATTTGAAATGACAAAGAAAGGAAAGGGAAGTCTGGCACTCACACTGGATCTTTTCTGTTCCGCAATAGGCGGGACAATAGGGATAGTTCTTTTAATAGTCGTAGCTCCTCCTCTCGCCAATCTTGCACTGCAGTTCACCAATTATGAATATTTCTGGCTTGGGCTTTTCGGTTTGAGCATGAGTGTTGTTTTGAGTAAAGGAAATGTTATTAAGGGATTATCGGCCGCAATCATCGGGCTTCTCATTTCTACGATCGGAATGGATATAACCACAGGATATCCGAGATTCACATTTCAGAATATCGAATTAATGAGTGGAATTGAATTCATTCCGGCCATGATAGGATTGTTCGGGTTGTCTGAAGTTCTGAAAAGAATTCAGGGTGGAAATAAAAGTTTATCCCGCCCGACAATAAATGAAAAAATAAAAGTTTCGCCATTGAAAGCATTGAGGATAATCGGAAAAAGATTCTTCGTCGTTGTAAAATCGGCAGTTATTGGTACTCTCATAGGGGCGTTACCGGGTGCAGGCGCTGATATTGCGGCGTGGGTTTCTTATGGTGTCGAAAAGAAAACTTCCAAACATCCCGAAGAGTTCGGAACTGGTACGGTAGACGGAGTCATTGCTCCTACGAGCGCAAACAATGCGGCTCTTGGAGGAACATGGATACCTGCACTGGTTTTTGGTATTCCCGGTGATACGATAACCGCTATCGTCCTTGGTGCTATGCTGATGTTTGGAATCCAGCCGGGTCCATTGATATTCGAAGAATCCGGAGATCTGGTGACAGGGATTTTCACAGTTGCGCTCGTCGCGCAGGTGTTGCTTATATTTGTCGGATTTGTCGGAATAAAAGCTTATTCACAGGTTTTAAAGTTGAAAACTTCAACAGTGATGGCTGGTGTTGTTATTTTCTCAATGATAGGGTCCTATGCTATCAGAAATAGTTTCTTTGATATATACGTCATGCTGATTTTTGGAATCATGGGGTTTTTACTTGAAAAGATAGATGTTCCACTCGCTCCTATGATACTGGGAATAATACTTGGACCCATGATAGAAGATAATTTACGTGTAGGTTTAACGAAAACGGGAGGAGATATGTCGTTGTTTTTTCAAAGACCCATTTCCATCGTTTTCATCTGTCTCATAGTTTTCACTTTTACAAGTGGCTATCTGTTTAAATTTTTGAAATATGTATTCAAAGGAAAGGGAAGAAATGAAATTAAAAATAATTGAGAATTACGAAGAAAAAATCAAAAAGAATCCACTGAAATTTGAAATAACCGAAAACAGTTTTTCTAAAATTGTGGATATGGGGCCCATCGATGCCGAGCCTGAGGCACATAGGGACTGGACCGATGTTTATATAGTGTTAGAGGGAGATGCCGTGTTGATCACCGGCGATAAGCTACAAAATTTCAGAGTGATCGAAGATGGAGAATATCGTGGAGGCGAAATAGTCAATTCTGAGATAACACATCTGAAGAAGGGATCCATAGCCGTTATTCCGAATGGAACGCCACATAAACTTAAAGTAAATAATAATCTGAGGCAAATTGTAATGAAAATAAAGGACTGATTTTTTTATCACACCTTAAAATTTTGCTCCCGTTGATCGGGGGCATTTTTTTAATCCTTTTTATACTTTCTGGGAAATTGAAAACATGAAAAATTGAGAAACTACATGAGAGTGTTATAATTTTTTTGGAATGAAAAGTTCCGAGCAAAAAATATTTAAATTGGATTGTCAATCTGTTTTTAGTTTTTGAAAAGCGTATTTGCAGATTCGGAATGAATTTCATGTTTGCAGTAAAAACTGAAAGGAGACCTGTTGTGAGTTTGATTAAAGAAACCGTTGAAAATATAAGACCTCTGGATGAAAGTGTTTTCAAAGAAGCCAGAGCTAAAATTGACAATCTTGTAAAGCCAATAGGAAGTCTTGGAAGACTCGAAGAAATAGCGGCTAAAATATCCGGAATAACGGGACGACTCCATAACGTAATAAATAAAAAGAATATCATCGTGATGTGTGCAGATAACGGAGTGATGAAGGAAGGAGTGAGCTCGTCTCCTCAAAATCTAACCGCAATTTTAACCGATAATGCCACGAGGGGGATCATGGGTGTGAATGTTCTTTCGGATTATGTGAGATCCGATGTGACAATCGTGGATGTTGGAGTTAACGCAGATTTTGATAATCCGGATATTATAAATAAAAAGATTGCATACGGAACGAAGAGTATCGCTGAAGGGGCTGCAATGACCAGAGATGAAGCACTGAGAGCAATTGATGCTGGTATTGAAATTACCGAAGATCTGGTGAAAAATGGTTATGATCTCTTGGGTGTTGGAGAACTTGGAATGGGTAATACTACGACCAGTGCGGCCGTATTCAGTGTTCTGTCGGGTATGGATTCAGATATAGTTGTGGGTAGAGGGGCCGGTTTAGCGGATGAGCAGTATCAAAATAAAAAAAGAATTGTGAAAAAATCGATTGAAATCAATGGAGCGGATAAAAACGATGTCATCGATATCCTGTCAAAGGTCGGAGGGTTCGATATAGCGGCCATGTGTGGATGTTTCCTGGAAGCGGCCAGGCGAAGAGTTCCGGTTGTGATAGACGGATTTATTTCGTCCGCCGCGGCATTATGTGCTTACAGATTGAATTCTTTTTCAAGGGATTATATGTTTGCATCGCACCTTTCTGCCGAACCAGGATCAAAATATATATTGAATGAACTTGGATTAGACCCCATCTTGGATTTGAAGATGAGACTTGGGGAGGGCTCGGGATGTCCTCTGGCTTTTATGATCATCGAAGCCGCCCTTCACACCATGAATAATATGGGAAGTTTTAAAGATGCCGAAATCAACGATGACTTTCTCATAGATATAAGGTGATGATATGTCGAGAATAATTCTTGTGACGGGAGGGGCAAGAAGCGGGAAAAGTTCCTTCGCCCAGTCTGTATTTGAAAAGGAATCCGATGTTGTATATATTGCGACGTACAGGATGTATGACGATGATTTGGAAATGAAGGAAAGAATAACACTGCATAAAAAATCGAGACCTTCAAAATGGAAGACCTTTGAAGGGAGTTACGGTTTAGATGAAGCCGTACACGGTTATAAGAATTATATTCTGGACTGCTTAACAGTTATGACTTCGAATATTATGTTTGATATATCAAAAGATGCCGAGATTATCTCACAGGATATGCAGAATCAAATTGAGCGGAAAGTTTTTAATGAAATAAAAAAACTCATAGATGAGGTAATAAATATAGACGGTAATCTCGTTGTTGTCACAAATGAAGTGGGATGTTCAATAGTTCCCGAGAATCATGTGGCAAGGGTTTACAGAGATATAATGGGAAGGATAAATCAGAGGATCGCAAAAATGTGTGATGAAGCTTTTATAATGAGTTGCGGAATTCCTTTGAAAATCAAATAATATGCTGAAAGCACTTGTTCTTATGTTGCAGTTCTTGACTAGAATTCCGATCAATATAAAAATCGATATGAATAAAGAAACGTTGGGTAAGGGAACTTTCTTTTTTCCATTTATTGGTATGATGATCGGAGGGATAGCTTCTGTAGTTTATTATGGGTTGGGTTTTGTGAATAATGATATCGCTTCTTTGGGGGCCGTCTTCACAATAATTGCTGTGACAGGGGGGCTTCATCTGGACGGTCTTTCGGATACGGCCGATGGATTTTTTTCTTCCAGAAAGAGAGAGAGAATACTGGAAATAATGAAAGACAGCAGAGTGGGCGTCTTTGGCGTCGTCTTCATAATATTCGACATTCTTTTTAAATATGTGATTATAAAGGAAATGAACGTTCATACGGCTATCATCGCTATTGTATTATCCTGTGGTATTGGAAGAGTGTCGGCTTCCACGCTTTTCACCTTTGGAAAGAGTGCCAGGAAAGATGGTCTGGGGAATATGTTCGTGGGTAATGATTCAAAAAAATATTTTTTCGCCGCACTCGTCATATTTTTGGCAATTGGAATTTATGTTTCTAATATCGTATTTATAATAGCGATCGTTTCTTCAATTTCTTTCACATTGCTCTTCATGAAATATTCTTATAAAATAATCGGAGGCTTAACGGGAGATGTTTACGGAGCGGCCTGTGAGCTCAGTGAAATAATATCGTTATTTGTTTTTTTGGGGGCCTCAATGTGGATATAATATTTGTAAGACACGGCAGGACGGAGATAAATGAACGGGGATGTTACGGGGATATTCACGATGGTGGTCTTTCAAAGGAAGGAATTTCAGAAATTGAGAGATTGAAAGGAACGCTTGAAGATTTTGAATTCGATTGTATCTTTTCAAGCCATATGAAAAGAGCCATGGAAAGTGCATCGATAATAACTAGGGAATTCATACTAGATGACAGACTCAATGAAATGAATTTTGGAATATTTGAAGGGTTTAATTATGAAGAAGTCAATTCAAAATATCCGCAGGAGAGTAAAAAATGGGCGGAGAATTTTTTGAGTTACAGGATACCGACTGGCGAGAGCTTATTAGATGTGTATAAAAGAACGGCAGGATTCATCGAAGATGTGAATAAGCTGTATAAATCGGTACTGGTTTTCACGCATGCGGGTGTGATAAGATGCGCACTTTCCAGAGTTTTCGACAGACCGGATTATTTTTACAGATTTAAAGTTGAGTCAGGGACGTTTACTGCGATATCTATCGATGATGGATATATGTATATAAAGGGTATAAATAAGATAATTTAACCGGAACAATATTTAAAATAACTACCGGGAAATACGATGACAACTGTCATTTTCTGTTTTTAAATCCGCTTTTGAGTGTTTCTATGAAGTAAAGACAG
>JASGMR010000073.1 GCA_030156385.1 Kosmotogales bacterium | reverse complement strand
ATTAATAGAATTTGCTGTAAAAGTATTCAGGGAACAAATGGTCCAGGGAACGGGAGGAAATTTAAGTATCGTCACTTCGAGGCAGAAAGGACACTTTGTTATCACTCCGAGTGGAATGCCATATGAGAGTCTTAAAGTTTCAGATATAGTTGTAATGGATTTTGACGGAAATATAGTTGAAGGCAATCGAAAGCCATCGATTGAAAAGGATATGCACAGATTGATTTTTGTAAACAGACCGGATATCGATGCCCTTATGCACACTCACGCAGTATATTCCACTGCCATTGCCATAACCCATAAACCTTTGCCACAGGTGGAATCTACGATAGTTTTTCTGGGGGGAGACATCGAATGTGCCGAGTACGCAAGACATGGATCGATAGACTTGGCAAAAAATGCAGTTAAAGCCCTCGGCAAAAAGGGAGCCGTTTTGTTGGCTAACCATGGTTTAATAGTTGGGGATAAATCCCTTGACAGATGTTACGATCAAACGGTCGCTATCGAGCAATGTGCAAAAATGTATATTATGGCCTGTGCTGTAGGTAACCCTGTTCCTATTCCCGAAGAAAAGTGTCAGGAACTTAGGAACTTCACCGCAACATCGTATGGCCAGGGAGATAATCCGGAAACAACCTCCGTTTAGAAAATAAAAAAGTTTATATATTATTAGTGATAGAAGATCTCTTCTATCACTTTTTTAATCGATATATTTTTTTGCGGATTTAAATTGTAAAAACAATCCTGTAACTATGAATGCGATGAAAAGTATAAGAATTAAAACCAGAACATTTCCTACTGAAGGATCCGCCTGGATTCCTTCGACATATTGAGTAAAAATATCTTTTAACCCTTCCCATACATCTTTCCAGAGAGAAGTAAAATCGTTTAAATTGTTTACACTGACATTCTCGATACCGGAAAAAACCGCTGGATAAGTAAGATTAGTTATTAGGCTATTTTTTACTGAAAAGCCAACGATTCCAAACATAATGGAAGTAGAACCGATGAGAACGGTCGATATAATTACTATTATCTTCTTAAAGATTACGGCCAATATTCCGCCTATTACGAAAAAAGCGATGGCTATTATTAAATTATCTGCGGCAATACCAACCAGCAAACCAATTGTCAGACCTCCGAAGGCACCTAACAGAAATACAATCAAATAAGTTAAAGGTTTAGCCAGAAACAATCCCACAACACCAGCCACCAGGGCCCCGATTATAGGAATATATCCGCTTGTGAATGAAGAAAAAATGAAAAAACCAATAAAACCAAATAAGAAAAAACCGGCAACTGCCACCAAACCTGTTAAAACTCTATTTCCAAAATAGCAAAAAAACAGACCTGCAATAATTGTAATTATAAAAAGAATGTCTGTGGTTATATACATCTGATCACTCCCTTTTATCTCCAAAATTTTCATTCTGGTATTTTGGTTCCGATATATTGTTATAATACCTGGTATTTTCAGAATTATCGAAGGGGTTTCTCGATGAAAAATCCCCGGAAGCTTTATTTTTTCTGTTTTTATTCTTGCTCTTAACTATTGATCTTATTTGTACGGTCAATCCGGTTATGAAGATTGCCAAAAGAACGATTAATATTATCCAGGATGTTTGTTCTCCCAGAAAATTGAGATTTTTCGTTTCTTCGGTAATTTTATCAAAATAATCTGAAAAGGAATTTCTAAGATTCGTAGCGTTCTGCGTTAGATTTTGAAAATCCATTTTGAAGTTATTAAGCATTAAAGGATTATCGATTCCCGAATAAGGGAAATTTCCGGTGAAAATTGTTATAACTGACCCAACAACCAAGACACTACCCAGTGCGGCGGTTCCGACCAGAATAATAATTTTTTGAAGTAATAATGCGACTATTCCGCCAATTATTGCGAAGATAAAGGATAACCAGGGATTGTCAGAATAAAATCCAAAGTATAGCAGCGTATAAATAACGGTTACAGATCCAAGCAAGAATATTATCACATTGAAAAGAGGTTCGGCAAAAAGTGCTCCGACAATTCCTCCAATGGCAAAAGCTATTAAAACTGGAATTTGTCCCATGCTGAAAAAGAAAAAGGAAACAAAATATCCAAAGATAACGAAAGCCGCTAATGGTAAGATTTTATTAAAAATCTTGGTTCCAAAGTAAGAAAAAAGGATTCCCAGGAAAAGTGAGATAGCAATTCCAATATATAAAATTATACTGTAGCTCATGATTTACACCTCGTTTTCTCTAATATAATCAATGATTTTTTCAATAGATTCAGTCAGAAAATCTTTGCTTGCAGATGCCATATTTGGATTATCGGTCACTTGTTCTGTTAAAAAAGGTAAATGGATGAAAACCACTTTAACAGACTGATTATATAACATTATATAATTCAAAACGCAATAATACAAATAATTGCATACATACGTTCCTGCAGAATAGGAAATATAACAGGGAATCTGTATTTTTTTTAAGTGTCGGGTCATCTTCTCTAAATCTACATTAGAAAAATATCCTTCCGGGGTATCACCAAATATTTTTTCATCCATTGGTTTAGAACCATTATTATCCGGAATTCTGGCACTTATAAGATTAAGAGCGGCTTTTTCAAAGGATATGGAGGTTCTCCCGCCGGCCTGTCCCATCATTATTATTGCTGATGGATTGACCTCTTCTATTTTCCTTTTTATAATGCCGAAGGATTCAATAAATTTTGTTGGTAAAATCAATTTAGTAATTTGTTGAGTGTTCAGTTTTTTAAGAACTTCCATAGATGAATTAATCGTATTTTTTCCAAAAACATCAAATGCAGTTAATAGAATCATATTTTAACCTCGCAAAATATTGTCGTTATATCTTATTGATTGATTTTAAGGCGAATTGGTTTGAAATTGAAATAATAAGCCCGAATAATAAGATATCTCGTTGTATAGATTTTATCATAACAAGTTTCCGATATACTGAAGTTAATTTTGACAGATTAAGAAGTGGTTTGCTGATTGGGGGGTAAAAAGCAAAACTATTTTTTAGACTTAGAGTCTAATTTTGTTACTTGTTGAAAAATTTGGACTGATGAAATACTTATGTTTTATAAAAGGTTTTTGATATTATTTATCATGGAATGAAAGAACTAAATATATTGAGGAGGGAGTGTTATGAAAAAATTTGTTTTTTTAATCTTAGTTTTGGGTATTGCATTTATAGGAGTTGGAAATAATATTTACGATTATGTTCCTGGCGGGACGGAGTTTGTTTTGAGCGTGGGTAATGTTGATCCTTTTTTGGAAGCGGTTGAAGGTCTTTCGGCCTATATGGGAGAAAGTGGCATAGATGAAAATTTACAAAATGTTTTAAATACAGCACAGGGAGCGGAGATCTTGCTGTTTGGTAATACTTCTCTGGCTCTGTCTTCAGGTTTATTAAATTCCGATTTTGATTTTAAAGATGAGAAAGCGATAATACCATTTATTTTAACTCAGGATCTCGTTTTAATAAATAATGTATTTAATTCAGAATTCATCGATAATTTTGTTCAAAGTACATTTAAACCTTTTATTGAAAACATGGGAACGTTTGAAAGAGAAGAAATAAATATGCAGGATTACCCGATTTTTATTTATAGAATCACTATAAACGGAACAACCGAAAACCTGTACCTTATGCAGGATGATGATTATGCGATTATATCGACAGATGAACACCTTCTCAGAAAATCCATGGATGCAAAAGAATTTGAAAACAGAAGATTGAAAACGAATTATCCTTTTTTCAAAAATATAATAGAAAAAAATGGATTGATAACTTTTATGAACAGGGGATTTCAAATTAATGGAATTTTTCTCAAAGCTGCCGATATCATATATGGTTTCCCTGCAGCGGAATCTTTTGTGATATCTGTTGATAAAGAAATGAACTTTTATTTTGATTTTCTCGCCGATTTGGAATACGATACAGATGTTGATAGAATTTATACAATAAACAGCGCAAGAGATACAGATACGTATGGGAATCTACCCGTTCCGGAAGGATTCAATCTTTTAATTTCAACAGGTAAAATTAATTTTTCACCTGAAAATATTTCAGATTTGCTGGAAAATTTTGATCCGCTAGACGATGTTCTTGATGCTGCAAAAAGTATAGAATCATTGGATATACTTTCGGAAATAATTCCCGTTTTTTTAAAAATTGCCAATTATCCTGAAATATGGCTTGATGCCACGGGAGAAAAAGGTTTAGAGATTTTCTTTAAAACCGATAACGTCTCTGAGGCAATTGAATTCTTATCGGAAGAATTGGGTTCAGAAATAGAATTGAATGATGGGTTATACTTCATGTCTGATGGAAACGCATATATTATGGGACGTGATTCCGGAGATTGGATTGAGATAGGGGCACCCGTTCCGGATGAAAGACCATTATATGAAAACTCTCCGAAATTATCGGAGGTTTACCCTGCGTTTTTTGAAAAGCTGGAGAAATCGTACGCTTCAATAAACTCTTTAATATTTGCAGAAGAATATGGAGAAGGAGCGATAGGCTTCAACGGTGAAGGTGATTTTAAAATAAATCTGCATTTGAACTTGAAAAAATTCATAGAAATGTATCTTACGTTAGCTGTCGATTTTAGCACTACAGATTACAATAATTCAAATGTTTCCGGAAATGAAGAAATTCTGAATATGGTAATCGATGGAGAACTAGAATCATTTAAAAATAAAGTGAATGAGGGCTTTGACCCAGAATCGATAATAGATGACTGGAATACGGAAACCGCTCTTCATATTGCCGTTGTATATGAGCAGTTTGAAATAGTTAAATATTTGCTGGAAGAACTTCATGTTTATCCCGATCCTATTAATTACTATAATCAAACCCCTTTATATCTGGCTGTTTTATATGGAAATTATGATTTTTCAGAATTATTGCTAGAAAATGGGGCGGATCCAAATGTCGAAAATGATTATGGAGAAACCCCTCTATACATAGCCCTTTCTTATGGATATGATGATATAGCAGAATTATTGAAGGAATATGGGGCCGAAGAAGTAGAAATTCCTGAAACAGAAAAAGTTTTTAATATGGTAATGAATGGAGAATTGGAATCTTTCAGGAATAAAATAAACGAAGGATTCGATCCCGAAACAGTGATTGATGACTGGAATATGGAAACCGCCCTTCATGTTGCCGTTGTATATGATCAACTTGAAATAGTTAAATATTTACTTGAAGAACTTGATGTCAATCCGGATGCATTGAATTATTATGGGCAAACTCCATTAATTTTAGCGGCTTCATATGGGGACTATGACCTTTGCGAACTCTTATTGAAAAATGGTGCCGATCCCAACATCGAAGATGATTTTGACGAAAGTGCCCTTTATAATGCTACAATGTATGGTTATGATGAAGTGGCTGAATTGTTGAAGAGATACGGGGCAGAGGAAGTGGATATAAATGTGTCAGAAGGCAGCGATGAGATCTATAACATAATAACTTCCGGTGATCTTGAAGCTTTTAAGACAAAAATTGATGAAGGATTTGATCCTGAAGCGATAGTTGATAGCTGGTTAGATGAAAATTCTCTTCATGTTGCAGCAGCCAATTCGCAATACGATATTACTAAATATCTTCTGGAAGATTTATGGGTTAATCCTGACCCTCTGAATATTGATGAACAAACGCCTCTTTATTTGGCCGTTATGAACGATGATTATAATATGGCAAAATTACTGCTTGATAATTGGGCAAATCCTAACAGTGTTGATTCATATGGTGATTCAATATTGTATATTGCAAAAATCTATGGACTCAGTGATATTGCTGATCTTTTGATTGAATATGGGGCGAATGATGATATAGATACAAGTGATATTTCATCTGTTATAAGTTCCGGAGATTTTGAAAAATTTAAAGAGGCTGTAGTAGATAAAGATCCGAATTATATAATTGATAGTTGGATAGGTGATACTTTATTGATTACTGTGGCCAGATATGGAACACTGGAAATGGCCGAATATCTTTTAGATATGGGTGCAGATATTGAAATAGCAAATCAGGATTTAGAAACCCCTATACTTGCGGCCTCGTATAATGGTAATTATGAAATGGTTGAATTTTTATTAGAAAATGGTGCAAATCCTGATGTTATTGATTTATATGGATATACACCGCTTTCGAATGCTTATTATGCTGATCCTGACATGGTCAAATTGCTTCTCAAAAATGGTGCAAATCCTGATATTGAAGACGAGAATTATGATAGATTATTATTTGATGCTATATACAACGAAGACAAAGAACTGGTTGATTTATTATTATATTATGGGGCCGATGTTAATAAAGCAAACTCATATGGAGAAACACCGATAATGGTTGCAGAATACTATGGATACAATGATATTGCGGGAGCTTTGATGAATTATGGAGCGGAAAGTCAAGCCTATATGGTAGAGTCATTTGAATCAGGAGATCTTGAATTTGTGAAAAAACTCGTTGAAGAGGGAAAGATTGATGAAAAAATTAATAATCGAACCCCCGTTTATTTAGCAACTTACTATTATCAACCGGAATTGATAGAGTACCTTGTTGAAAATGGTGCTGACTTGAATACTCTTTCAGGAGAAAACGACGATCCTCCCATTTTTAATATTATAGACGTCGGAGATATTGAAATGCTTGATTATTTAATTACGAACGGTGCAGAGGTGAATATTTACAACATGAATGGAATAACTCCACTTTTGCTTGCAGCATCTTATAGCGATAAGGATGTGTACGATTTATTAGTTGCTTATGGGGCCGAAGAAGATGTTAGTGATTATAGCGGTAATATAGCACTTTCTTACGTTGTATACTTTGGTGAAGAAGGATATTTGGATTTTGCAAAATATTTAATTGAAAAAGGAGCGGTTTCGGATATAAATAAACTTTCAGACTATGGAGAGGCTCCGCTTTATTGGGCTTTGAGTGCAGCAAATTACGAAGGTGCCGATTTATTGATTGAATATGGAGCGAATATAGATTTGAAAGATATTTCTGGTAACACTCTATTGCATGTCGCTGTGGAAAACAATGATTTGCAGGCCGTAAAGTACCTCGTTGAAAAAGGAGCGAATCTTGATCTGGAAAATGAATGGGGAGAAACTCCTTTACAATTATCTCAAGCGTATGAATTCACTGAAATTTCAGAATATTTGAAGGAAATGGGTTCAAAATAAAAAAATATAAAATTTGATTTTTAAAAATGCTGCCAAAGAAGGCAGCATTTTTTGATAGTAAAATTAAAAGTTATTTTTTTAAAAGAAAGATAAAATACAATTCAAATCATTGATTTATTCGTATTTTTTTGGTTTTAACATACAATTCACAGTTTTTTTCTTTTAGGTTGTTTAAATCATGTTAACATAAAATATATAAGTGTTATTTTTGGTTTACTGAGGAGTTTTTAATGGAATGCAGGGGCAACATTCGAAAAATATTTGAAGGGCTTCCCTTTTCAGCTTTTGATGGAAAAAGTTATTGTTATACGGATATAAGCTTGAATTTTGAAAATTATAAGCTTTTATTCGATATGGACATACCATTGAAACAATTTTCCTTTTTTAGAAAGTTACAGCATAGTTCTTTGAAATCATTTTTTAATGGGATTAAAAGAGTAACTGTTATGTCCTATAACTGTTATAAAGTGGGTCTGGTAAATGTTGTAATTGAAAACCAACAGAGTGATATTCAAATTTTTGATCTGAATGATTTTGTATTGATCTGTAAATTTTTCTTTTATATAATAATTGCTTTGGAATACGATTTAGATTTTAGTCAGGAATCGGAGATAATAACGGAGCTTGTAAATATTTGGGAATCAAGAAATTTTTTCGAATTTTCTCATAGTAGAAGAGTTGCATTTTATTCTAAAACTTTTGCTGAAAAGCTGAAAATGTCAAAAAGAGAAGTGAATGAGATATATTGGGCGGCGTTGGCACACGATTTAGGTAAAATTTTAGTACCGGTAAAAATCTTGAATAAGCCCGGACCCCTTTCCTATTCTGAATACAGGGTTATAAAAAAACACAGTGAGAATGCGGATATAATATTTTTTTACTTTAATACTTTCTCTAAATTTATGCCAATGATAAAACATCATCACGAAAAGTGGGATGGAACAGGTTATCCCGATCATTTGCTTAAAAATAATATCCCATTTTATTCAAGAATAATTAGTCTGGCCGATTCATACGACGCTATGACAAACTTTAGAGTATACAAATTTGCAAAAACCACACTTGAGGCTCTTAAAGAAATACGTGAGGGCAGTGGAACCCATTTCGACCCGGATTTATCAAGAGAATTTCTAAAATATGAAAAATTTTTGTAGGTGTAAAAAATGTGTAGAATAGTGGCTTTTAAAAGCGATATAAAAATGAATACAGAACCGTTTTTGAATTATTTAGCTTTTATTTCAAAATATGGTTATAATTATCCTCACAGAGATGGATATGGATATGTTATTTTTGATGAATTGAATTCATGGACTTTCAGATCTTTGAATTGTATTTATGAAGAAGAAAAGATCGACAGCAAGATGGCTAATGCAGGAATATTTCATTCAAGAAAGGCATCGACTTCGAATGGTTATAAACCAAGATTCAATCATGTTCATCCCTTCACAGGAATTGCAAATGGTATAAATTATGCTTTTGTTCACAACGGAACAATAAATAATTTTTCTGATTACCCCGGTGAAATCGATACTCAGAAATATTTTAGAATATTGTTATCGAATTTAATCAATCAGAGCCCCGATGAAGCTTTAAAGAGTACTTCAGATTTTATTTCGGAAAGATATAAATATACATCTTTAATCTCCGTTCTTACGGATTACAAAGATATATGGTGTATCAAAAAGGTTTACGATGAACATGATTATAAACACGATCTTTTTTTGATAGAATTCAACAATTTTAAAATGATAACCAGTGAAAAAGTTGAGGAAAAATTTTGCTATTTTGATGTTAATCCATTGAGATGCAGAAGAATACCGAATGGTAAAGTGATAAAATTATGAATTACTGTATGCTATTTTACTTTTTTATACAAAAGTAATTTCTTCCAAAAAATTGAAAACGCGTTTTCTTTCGGTTTTGCTTTTAAAACAAAATAGTGAAATGATACCCGGTTGAATTTTTAACCCTAAGATTTTGAAGATTTCTTTGTAATCTTCATTGTCAATTTTTATTCCCCATTTTCTGGAATATCTGACATAGTTTCTGATGAAATTATCTATGGATTCCCTGATATCTTCTTCGAGAAAAAAATAGCTGTTAATAAACTTTTCTTTGTATTTCTTATTTAAATCAGCGAAAAAATTGTCTATCAGAGAAAATCTAGCTTTTTCAAATGTGTTCAGATTACTTATTAAATAAAGAAATTTGATCCATTCACTTCTATTTTCCAGATAATCAATGTTTTTAGTTCCGGAGATGATAATTTTTACAAAGAAATCAATAGATCCTTTTCTGCATAGTTTTTTTATAAAGTGTTTTCTTTTGTATAAACAGCTGTATGTTTTAAAGATCAGAAACAATCTATCTGTTTTTGATAATGTGTTCAGATATTTCAGGTTCATTTTTGCGCTGAACAGCTCTCTGGATTTAAATGATTCTCGTGCTACTGCAAAGGGTAAATGAAGAATATCCTTTTCAATATTTATGTTACCCAATAACCCATTTAAAGTAGCGGAATTAATTATTTCTTTTTTTCCGTTTATTATTTCAGAGATAGTTTTTCTTTGGATGCCGGTTTTTCTGCTGAATTCAGATATATTATCAATTTTGCTTAGAAGGAATTTCTGAAGTTTTTTAGTATTTTTATAAGTGTTGCTCTCGTTACATGTTATTTGATTTAATTCGATGGATTTATTTATAACATTTTTTGTCATTTCTTTTTCCTGTTTAGATATTTCTTTAGAAAAAGAAATTATTAAACGGGATATCTTTATCAATTCATCGCAATTATTTATAAGAAGAACACTGAAATATGTATGAATTATATAGAAATATCTTTGACTGTCAAAAAATCTCCCAAATATAGTGACGGCCTTTTCAATTATTATCCGGGAAAGAAGAGGATGACTCTGATAAATATACCATGCAATTGCATTCAAGGATAAAAGCATACCTGAAACATGGAAACATTTATTGGAAACTTTATAGGCGGTTATAAAATCTTGTATTCCACTTCTGCTATTTCCTTTTTTCATTTTTTCTCTTCCAAGATTAATCTTTACAAAGGCCAGAGCGCTGTCCTTAACACTTTTTAATTTAAGCTTACCGAGACAATTTTCATAAGAATCGTTGAGAGAACAATACCCCAAAGTTGTTACGACAACAGAATCATATCTTATATTTGGGGGAACGTTGTGTAGATTTTTTCTTAAATAGTTGTATAACCTGTCTCCATTTTTAAAGTCCTTCATTTTCAGATACATATTTAATTTTCTGGAATTAATTAAAAACTCTAATGATTTTGATTTTTCAAAATTTTCTGCCGTTTCAATATACTTGAAACTTTTCTCATAATTACGCGTATGTTCCACGTTTAAAGCCTTTATGAAAAATTTCCATGATTTTTCTTCTTCCGAGGGACAATTTTTCAACTCAACTTCAAGTAAATATATTATAAACGGATTTGAAAAAGAACCGTTATCAAAAAGTAATTTTGCAAAATTGAAAAGTCTGTTATTCAAAAAACACCTCTATAGGCTAATTACAGATTACACCTGAGTAATTATACTACAATTTTACAAAAAAAATCAAACGTATAAATTTGTTGCTTTTGTATTGCCTATGAATAAAGAGTTATAAAAGGTGATAAAATTGACAATCAAAATAAGAGTTGTATTCTTAGAATAAGGGAGGTGTCGATGTGAGAAGGTTTTTCTTAAAGTCGACAAAAATATTTTTATTTTTGTTTGTATTTTTGTCTTTTCAATTTTTGTTTTTTTCTGATGCTGTTAGTTTAGATTTGTTTTCGAATAATTATGATTATCTTGATAGGGTTTATGATCCACCTGATATAGATAATCTTGAGTCCGGAAGAGGATTACTTGCTTATGATCCGCCTGATATAGATAATCTTGAGTCCGGAAGAG
>JASGMR010000008.1 GCA_030156385.1 Kosmotogales bacterium | reverse complement strand
AAAGGCTCAAAATTGCGAATGAGGGATTGAGGAAATTAAAAACCTCTGTGGATACATTGATAAGAATATCGAACAACAAATTGTTCAATGAACTACCGCCCGATACCCCTATTATCGAAGGTTTTGCCGAAGCCGATAAAACCTTGCATCACGGAATAAAAGGTATATCGGAATTGATAACGAAACAGGGATATATAAACCTTGATTTTGCCGATGTTGAATCCGTTTTAAAAGATGCCGGTGCGGCTATGCTCGGTATAGGAATAGGATTCAGTGAGGATAGAGCGCTCATGGCGGCTAAGAATGCCCTCGAAAGTAAAATCCTCGAAAAACCACTGGATGATGCCACCGGAATTATTTTGAATATTTCTGGGAAAAATGTTACTATGAAAGAAATAAATGAAGCAACTTCCTATATCAGAAACAGTTGCAGTGATGATGCAGATGTAAAGCTTGGACTTATAATTGACGAAACGATGCCGGAAGATGAATTGCACATTACTCTCATCGCCTCGGGCGTAGAAATCGATGAGAACGATATGAATTTAAATGAAGATGATATTCCAGCTTATTACAGGTTGGGATTGAATACTCAAGAGGATGATTAATTATTAAAGTTTACAAGCGTTTGGGAGAATTATTACTTGAAAAAGGCCTAATATCAAAAATAGCTTTGAATGAAGCCTTCGAAATGCAAAAAAAAGTTAAAAAACCAATAGGTGAAGTTCTCGTTGGAATGGGTCTTGTGACGTGGGACGAAATTTATCGTGCTCTGGCAGATCAGTATGAAGTTCCTTTGCTGGAGAGAATTCCGGCGAATGTATCTACTCAGGTTTTGAGTATGGTACCGACTACCGTCGCTGAAAGATTGGGTGTCATTCCTGTGGAATACAATCCCGATAGTAAGCAATTAAAAGTTGTTACAACGAATGTTCTGAAAGTACCAAAGATAAAAAGAGAATTATCATTCATCATCAATGATAAAATTGAAATAATGCTTATGACTCCGGCTAATTTCAGTACCTTATATAAAGCGACTTACGGGTATGAAGCCGGAACGGAAAGTCTTTCCATAAGGCAGAGTTTCGATCTTGATTCACCCACGACAGAGGATAACGCCGATGATAATGAACTTCTGAAGGAAGAAGACGAAACTCCCGTTGCAAGATTTATCAATTCGCTGATCGATATATCGATAAAAAACGATGCGAGTGATATTCACCTCGAACCTTACGAAAAAATAGCCATATCAAGAATCAGAGTTGATGGAGTTCTGGGACACAGTCTGAGTTATCCAAGGAAAGTTCATAATTCCGTTGTTTCAAAAATAAAAGTTATGTGTCAGCTTGACATCTCGGAGAAAAGGCTACCCCAGGACGGGAAATTTTACATAAAAAAAGCCGGAGAACAATATGATTTCAGAGTTTCCACGATGCCAACGATACATGGAGAAAAGGTAGTTATGAGACTTCTGAAGGTTTCAAGTTCCAAAAGTGAATTGAAAGATCTTGGATTGAGTGATTACAACTACAAAAGATTTGCGCAATTAATAGATAATCCTCATGGAATAATTCTGATTTCCGGACCTACCGGTAGTGGTAAATCCACGACACTCGTTGCCGTTTTAAATCAGTTGAATTCTGAGAAAGTGAATATAATTACTGCTGAAGATCCAGTAGAATATACTATTTATGGTGTATCGCAATGTCAGGTTAATCCCGAAATAAACCTGACATTCGCCAGATACCTGAGAAGCTTTTTGAGACAGGACCCGGACATAATAATGGTTGGAGAAATCAGAGACAGGGAAACAGCCGCTCTTGCGATAGAGGCTTCTTTAACAGGGCACCTCGTTTTATCGACAATTCATACGAATAGTGCTCCCGGTGCAATCAGCAGATTGATAAATATGGGCGTCGATCCGTTTCTGCTGAATGCGTCATTACTAGGTGTAGTTGGACAAAGGCTTGTGAGAAAATTGTGTCCCGAATGTAGATTAGAATCACCGTTGAGAGATGAACTTCTGCCCTATGCTGAAAAAATTTATCCCGACAAAAATGAATTTTATGAATACAATGTGGGTGAAGGTTGTTCTGAGTGTAGAGGAAACTCATATAAAGGAAGAACTGGGATACATGAAGTTCTGATAAACGACAACAGAATCAGGGATTTGATAATAGCTAAAAGTTCGGAATATGCGATCGACGAAGCCGCCAGAAAAGGCGGTATGAGAACCCTTTTCGAAGATGCCATTCAGAAAGTGGTGGATGGAATAACATCACTTGATGAAGTCTTAAGGGTAGTTGGACACGAAAGACAATAATTTTTTTCATATATATACGCTGAATAGTCGGTTAATAGCCGACTTTTTTTAATTGAATCAAAAAATAGCTGCAGATTAAATAAAAATTAAGAAAAAGTTCGATTATAAAGTATAAACTTATTCTGGAGGTGGAATTTTGCTGGATATTAAAACCAGAATAGATAAAACAAGAAAAGAAATCAAACAACTCTGCTCTGAATTATATGTGGCTTTTTCAGGTGGTCAGGACAGCACATTAGTCGCATTAATTGCTAAAGAAGCACTGGGAAACAAAAATGTGAAGCTTTTGAACATAACATATGGTAAATATACCTATGAGAAGTCACTTGTAATAATAAAAAACTTTTCAAAAAAATTGAACCTTGAATTGTTGATAAAACCTGCCGTTGAGCCGTCGGAAAACATCTGGAAAAGCGGCCCTTCATGTAACAGATGTACAAAAATCGTGAAATTGAATTCTGTAAAGCATTATTCAAACGGAACTCTCATTGCATCAGGTGCAAATCTGTCCGATTCATGGGGAAAAACCGGAATAGCAATCAACAACGGAATTTACTCACCCATAAGATACTGGACAAAATCTCAAATAAGTGAAGCACTGGAATATTACGGAATCAAAATTGAAAGAATAGGCGAAAATTCCGTCCGTGAAGGTTGTAAATTGAAACATTTAATGAAGATAATGACCAATTCAGAATATCACGGAGATGCTGTCTCCATCTCCAATGAGATACTTTTAAACAATTTAAAAACATACAAAAAAGAAATAGCCAATGTTAAAATAATAGGTCCCTTATCTAAAAATATAGCTTTAATCAACGTGAGGCCCCTGCCTGATTTTGAATTGAGAAAGAAGATAATCGGTGATATAAAAGAAGTGAAATCTATCGATGAGGTCTATTGGGTGGATGGACCTATCACTCTCAATGTGAGTGCAAACCCTGGCCTGTATGGAAATGATAAGTCAAAAGAGTGGGTGTTGAATGGTAGAATTCAAAATGAATTTGCTTTTCCCGTAAAGATAAAATGGCAGATGTCCAGGAACCGCAGACTCGATACTTTCCAGATAGTTGATTTCAAAATGGAGGATTTAAATGATTAAATTAATCGTAATCGATCTTGATGGTACACTACTGAATTCAGAAAAGAATATACCGAATGAAAATAAGGTCTGGATAAAAAAAGCTATTGAAAAAAATCTATTCATAAGCATTTCATCCGGAAGAAGTTATGTTTCAGGACACAAATTCATTGATGAGCTCAATTTGCATAACGTGCCGATTTCATTTCAAAATGGGTCACTCATATTCAAAAAGGTGAACAATTCAAGAAAAATAATTCATAAATTTGGAATTCCTTCAATATACGCTTTCAGAATTGAAGAAATCATAAATAAAAAATTTGTGGACATGAAATTGATCGTCTTCAATAATTATTTTGATCAACCTGATATGTTCATCAACCAGGCGAATAACACACCGTACTATAGATATTTTGAAAATAATAGTTATAGAATTAAATATGTCGATAAACCAACTGATTATATAAAAAATTCTATTATTCCTGAAATAGCTTTAGAAGGATTGGAAAGTGATATTCGGGAACTGTTGAAATGTCTGGGACTCCCGAATAAAGATATAAAAGTCGTGAAAAACGACGATATTGACGATCATGCTTTTTATGAACTGGTGAGTCAGGAGGCTTCAAAAGAAATAGCGATTCATCATATTCTTAAATATTTCAATCTTAATATTGACGAAGTTGCATTCATAGGCGATAATTACAATGATATGGAAGTTTTAAAGAGTTTAAAATATTCATTTTCGATGGCGAATGCTCCCGAAGAAGTTAAAAAGATCTGCAGATATGTCTCTAAAAAAACAAACGATGAAGCGGGAGTCGCAGAGATAATTGAAAATATAATTATAGGAGATTATTAATTTGTTCTTTCTTTCCGTACTTTTATCCGTTTTTTCCATGCCTGGATTTTTATGGGGAGGGTTCATATGGGTATCGTTAATACCACTCTTCATCAGTCTCCAGAAAAAATCTTTGATTAAAGGAACTTTCACGACATATTTTTTCGGGGTTCTCTTTTTATCGATAACACATTACTGGTTATTACCGGTGCTATCGGTGAATGTCCCTGAAGTTCTGATGTCTTTTCCCGGCTATATAGGAATAATATGCTATTTTCTCATGGGTCTGGTAATGGCATTACCGTATCTTGGAATAGGTTTTTCGTATGTTCTGTTGAGAGACAAATTGAAAGACAGACCGATAATTTTTTCTCTTTATGTCTCTTCAATTTTTACGATTTTTGAATTTTTAAGATCTGTTGGCCCTCTGGGATTTACAGGTGGAAGGTTTTCCGATGCATTGGCAAGTCAAACCGGAATCCTGCAGATATTATCAATTGGCGGATCCATGCTGGGTGTATTTCTGATAGTGTTTGTGAATGCCTTGATTTATTCTCTCTGGCTCAAGTATAAAAATAAAAAAATAATGATTCTCGCTGTCGTTATTTTAGTTGTTTTCTCTGTAAATGGAATAATTCAGCAGAACATCCCCTTTATAAATTATGAAAAAGAAAGCATGGAGGAAATCGTCGGCATTCAGACCAACGTCCCCCAATCCCTGAAATACAACACGGATATAAAGGAATCCTACAATATAATTTTAAAGTCTTTAGAAGAGGTTAATAACGGTTCGATAGTGGCCTTTCCCGAAGGAACATTCATGTTTGATATAAGGAACAGTTTGTACGAAAAAGACTTTTTGAATTTGATTAAAGATAAAAATTTGAAGGTTTTAGTGGGATTTCCCAGATATGAGAAAGAAAGCTACAATCAAATCGGTCTTTATACTTCGGAAGGCGTCGAAAAAGAATTCTATGCGAAGATAAGACTCACCCCATTCGCTGAGACCCTACCCTTTCCCGAAATTTTAGGTGTTTTTGAATTTTTGAAATTTTTAGATTTTTATGAACCGGGAAAAGAATTCACGGTTTTTAAAATTGATGACAACAATATCGGAGCGCAAATTTGTTATGATTCTTATTACAGTGAAGTATCAAGAGGTCTGGTCAACAACGGTGCGGAAGTTCTTTTAACTCTGACAAACGACGGTTGGTTTAACAAAACAGGTAGACTGCAACACAGTTATCAAAGCATGTTCAGGGCCATTGAAAATGGGAAATATATGATTCAGGTGGCGAATACCGGAATAACTGCGATATATGATCCATATGGAAGAATGTTAAAAAAACTTCCGACCATAGATGAAAATTCTTCAAATCATATTCTCTCAACATTTTCTTACATACCGATAAAAGAGAAAAGCTTTTATACCAGATACGGCGAATGGATAGTTTATTTATCTATAATAATGGCAGTCATAATTTTTATCTATTCTCTTTTTATAAAGAGAAACGAATAAAAATATCTAATATAATTTGTTTTTTCTTCTTTAAGTTGAATATTCCAATGTAAAAACAGGTCATATGAATTACCCTTTTTAAGTATATCTGTTTGGATTGCAGCGAAACAACTTTTTTACTGAATTAAGATATTAAAAGCAGAATTTTTAAATTTGGCTCACATATTAAAAAATGAATGAATTATTTTTTCAATATACTCTCTATTTAAACAAACATCGGAAAACAGGAAATATCAGATAGTCACTATATCCGTAAACTTTTCCATTGCGGTTATCGTACAGCCATAAAGACATGCCCTATCGATATCTATTTTTGCTTTCATTATCTTTATCTGTTTTCCCGCAAATGCCAAACTGGAATGCTGAACTTCAACCTGAAGCTGATCGATATAATTTTCAGGAATTTTCTCTCCTATTCCTCCGATAACGATTGCATGAGGATTTATGATATTTACCACATTGGATATACCGATGGCCAGATTATGCACCATGATATTCAATATTTTTTTTGCGTTGATGTCATTCTGTTCGGTTCTCTTGAGTAAATTTGCATATTTTTCTTTGTAATTGCTTCCGGAAAGAGAATTATTCGAAAGCTCGTATGAAGTAACAACAGAATCTATTGAAACGAAGGTCTCCCAGCAACCCCTATTTCCGCAATGACAGAGTGCCCCGGTCTCGCTGATCGTCATATGCCCTATTTCACCTGAAGAATTTGTAGCACCTTCATAAATTTTTCCATTCAGATACAGTGCACCTCCAACGCCCTGTGAAATGAATATATAAACAATGCTCTGTAGATTCTTAACCAGTCGATTAAAAAATATTTCGGACAATAAAGATAACCTCGCCTCATTTGTCATGATAATAAATAAATCTTTCCTTTCAATATTTTCTTCTATGGTACTTTTGAGTTTAACATCGTTCCAGTTTAAATGAGGAGCGGTGATAATTTTTCCTTCGTTGGGCTCAACAATTCCAGGAATGGAAAATGAAATTCCTATTATATTTTTATCTTTGGAATATTTATTCAGAATATCATTCAGTTTTTCCACACAAACGGTCAAAAACATATCGGATTGCCTTATCGTTGGTATCTCTTCAATGATTTCAAGCGTTTTATCAAGATAACCTAAACCAAAAATAGTATTTTCTATTCCGATTTTTATCACTATAGAAACAGCGGCGTCTTTTATCGGAAACAATGAAATGCCCTTTCTTCCGGGTTGATTGGTTACCTTTTCTCCCTCTTCCTTAACAAAACCCTCATCCATCAATTTTGTTGTGATTCTCGTAACGGTGCTCGGATCGAGTCCTGTCAGTTTTGAAATCTCTCTTCTCGTTATGGACGGAGTTTTCTGTATTAACTTAAAGATCATGTTCCTGTTCATCTGGCCCATTGTAGCCGCGTTTATTCTTGTATGCTTCAAGAAAGTCCTCCTCATCTCTCAATGAAATGGAGGGAATTATTATTCCCTCCAGAATTTATAAATGATTAAAATACTGAATCAGGTTCGTAATAAAGATGTGCATTTTCTGGTGTTACCAATTCAGCAGCCAGAATAACCTCTGAAGGAACCTTCTGCTGGTAAAATCCTACTAAAGGTTCTCCGGTTACTCCGAATACAGCCAAACTGATTCCTGTTGCAATCATTGAAGGTGGGTATGTAACATCGGCTTTTACCAATGGATCTCCATCCATAACCTTCTTGATCATTATTTTAGATCCCGCACCACCGAAGAATGTTTTTATATCGTCTCTTCCGGATTCTTCATAAGCGGCTAAAACACCTATTAAAACATCGTCATCCTGTGCAAATACGGCATCGATTTCGGGATATTTCTGTAAATAATTCGACATTACTTCGTATCCTGTGTCTGCTGACCAGTAAGCTGGTTGTGAATCGAGAAGTTCGATTCCGGGATACTTTGCAATTTCCGCTTCAAATGCTTCTACTCTTTCTGTGTTGATAACACAGGGGATACCTTCTAATGCTACTATCTTACCTTTTCCACCGAGCTCTTCGGCCATCCATTGTCCCGCTACTCTTCCTAAACCAGGGTTATCACCGGCAATATAAACATCCTGCACGGGTAACAACAAACCTCTGTCAACCGAAACAACGTAAATACCGGCTTCGTAGACTTCCGCTACTATCGGTGTCAAAGGAGCCGAATCGTGTGCCAGAATAACCAAAGCATCGATCCCTTTTACCATGAGATCTTCAATATCACTGACCTGTCTCTGAGGATCAGATGAAGCAACCAGGAAAAATTCTATGTCATCTCTTTTTGCTTCCCAATCTTCAATAGCTTTTGCTGCCCAATAATTGATTCCGCCGGTCCAGCCGTGATCAGCTGTTGGAATTGAAACCCCAATTTTGTATGTTGCCGCCAGACTAACCGCAGTGAACACGAATAATACAACTAAAACTAGTAAAAATGCTTTTTTCATAAATACACCTCCTGAAATATAATTTGAAACTTACTATTTTTTAATTTGATAATTTTGAAGTACTCCTTTTTCCAATTTCCTGAACTAAAACCGCTCCTATGATTACTATGCCCTTGACCGTACCGTGGAGATATGGTGAAACCCCCACCATATTCAGCATATTACTGATCATTCCGAGAATTATAGCGCCGACAACCGTTCCCCATATTATTCCAGTACCGCCTGTCATAGGTGTACCACCTATAACAACCGCTGCTATGGCATCCAGTTCGTATTGGTCTCCAACCTGTGTCGTGCTGATCGAATTCATCCTTCCTGCCGCAAAAAAGGCCGCAAATGCCACGGTAGCGCCCGTGATAACGTAGGTCATGAATCTGACTCTGTCGACTTTTATCGATGAGAATTTTGCGACTTTTTCATTGGAACCAACGGCACAGACATATCTTCCATATCTCGTCTTATTCAGGACGAATTGAAGTATAATTGTCAATATCAGGAAGACCCAAATCGTGTTTTGTACACCGAATGTTCTTCCCCTGCCTATATCTTTTAACATGGTATATCTGAAGTCGACCGTTAAGTTACCGGCATTACCGAAAAATAATATCAGAGATCTGAATATCGCCATAGTACCAAGTGTTGCTATAAATGGTGCGAGTCTTCCCTTAGTCACTATCAATCCATTGAGAGCACCGCAACCGATTCCCACTCCCAATGCCACTAAAAATCCAACCAATAAAGCGAGAGGTTCACTCATGACCTGTAATAAACCATTGAGGGCTATTATCATTACCCCCCCGCTGAATGCAACGGCGCTTCCAACGGAAAGGTCGATACCTCCCGATATGATTATAAAAGTCATACCCAGAGCTATCATTCCTGTAAAAGAAACCTGGCTTAAAATATTCAGCAAATTTCTTACCTGTAAAAAATAGGGACTGGCAAAAGCGGAAATTACAAATAATATCGCCAATGCTACCAAAGGTCCCAATTTTGTTATATCGATTTTCTTAAAAAATGATTTTTCTTCCGGCATCATGCGGCCCCCTTTACTCCAGTAGCGTAATACATTATTTCTTTTTCATTTATATGTTCTCCTTCAAGAATACCTGCAAGACTTCCTTCTTTCATTACAGCGACTCTGTTGCACATTCCTATTATTTCCTCCAGTTCGGAGGAAATAAAAATACAAGATATCCCTTTTTTAACTAAGTCATTTATAAAAAAGTATATTTCTCTTTTAGCATTAACGTCTATGCCTCTTGTCGGTTCATCAAAAATTATAATTTTTGGTTGAGGATCCAGGCATTTTGCCAGGGAGACTTTTTGCTGATTACCACCACTGAAAAATTCCAGTTTTGTTTTCAGGGAAGCGGCACGTATTTTGAATTCATCTACATATTCCCGGGTTCTTTCTCTTTCTTTTTTCTTGTTTATGATAAATTTACCGTAATTTCTCAATGAAACTAAAGTAGTATTCTTTATTAAATCGAAATTAGTGATAATTCCTGTGCCCTGCCTGTCCTCAGGTAAATATCCTATTCCGTTATTCACCGCATCCAATGGATTTTTTATTTCCACCTTTTCACCATTGATCAATAATTCTCCACTCTTTTTTTTCCTTATTCCGATTATTGTTTCGGCGAGCTCCGTTCTTCCCGCGCCGACTAAACCCGCAAAGCCAAGAATTTCACCCTTCTTTAAATCAAAGGAAATGTTGTGGAGAACTCTGTCAACAGAATAATCTTTCACCTCCAAACATAAATCGGAATCGGGGCTCACTTTTTCAGGATAAACTTCACTGAGCACCCTTCCCACCATGTTTTCAGCCATTTCTTTTTCACTTATTTTGGAAGTATTCGCTTTTGAAACGAAATTACCATCTCTCAATATCATCACTTCGTCACAAATTTCTTTAACTTCGCCGAGTTTGTGTGAAATATAAACCATGGAAACGCCATGATCTTTCAAATTTCTCATTAAATCAAAAAGAATTTCTATTTCATTGATCGTCAAAACAGTAGTTGGTTCGTCCAGTATGAGTAATTTCGAATCACGGGAAAGCGCCTTCGCTATCTCAACCATTTGTTTCTGTGCAACACTCAGACCTTCTATCACTGTATCCGGATCGATCACAGTTTTAAGTTTGTTCATGAGTTCCTTTGTCTTTTTTCGCATAGCCTTTTTATCAAGGACTATTTTGTTTTTCCTTTTTTCATTTCCAAGGAAAATATTTTCATAAACATTCAGATGATTTATGAGATTGAACTCCTGAGGGATAATGCTTATGCCCAGTTTTTTCGCAACAAAGGGAGAATTGATCACGACTTTTTCCCCTTCGAAAAAAATCTCGCCTTCGGTGGGAAAATATAACCCACTTATTATTTTCATAAGCGTAGATTTACCCGCACCATTTTCACCGATCAGTCCCAGGATTTCACCCTTTTTTAATTCAAAATCAATATTATTGAGAACTCTTACACCAGAAAATTCCTTTGAAATTCCCTTTGTTTTAATTAAAAAATCTTCCATTCATATCCATCCTAACTGGGGATCCCTTCAATATTTATTCCGATTGCATAGCATCATCGAATACAACAGATGAAGGCGGAAAATCCACACTTTTCACAAAATTCAAAGATTCCTTAGCCCCATGAATTCTATCCATTCCACTGTCTTCCCATTCCACGGAAAGCGGTCCAGCATAATTCGAGTTATTCAACTCCCTTATAATATCTTCAAAATTGACATCACCATGCCCCAGAGATCTGAAATTCCAACCTCTTCTAGTATCACCAAATGTGATATGTGAACCCAATATTCCTGCTCTTCCATCGAGTGTTACGGCAGCATCCTTCATGTGAACATGATAAATTCTGTCTGCAAAATCCCTGAGAAATAAATGTGGTTCGATACCCTGCCATATCAGATGACTCGGATCAAAATTAATACCGAAAGTTTCTCTGTGATCGAATTCTTCCAGAAGTCTTTTAGTAGTATAATAATCGAAGGCTATCTCCGTCGGATGTACTTCTAAAGCGAATTTTATATTATATTTATCAAATTCATCCAAAATAGGTGTCCAATCTTTCACGACCTGTTTAAACGCATCGTCTATCATTTGTTCCGATGTCTGAGGAAAAGAATACCAATATTTCCATATCGGAGAACCTGTGAATCCTGTAACAACTTCCGCACCCAGATTTTTTGCGGCAACCGGAGCATATTTCATCTGTCTTATGGCCCATTTTTTAATCTCTTCAGGTTTTCCGGCATATTCGTTGGGTGCAAAACCATCCAGTCTTTTGTCCCAGACATCACAGACACACTGGCCTATTATGTGTGTACCGATGGCCCAACACTTCAGATTATATTTTTCCAGTATTTTTTTCTTTTCATTTACATATTCCAAATCCTTTGCTGCTTTTTCCAGATCAAGATGATCGCCCCAAGAAGCTATTTCCAACCCTTCATAACCTATTTCACTCATTATTCTGCAAACTTCTTCAAAAGGCAAATCCGCCCACTGCCCTGTAAAAATAGTTACCGGTCTCATTTTATGTCAACCTCCTCAATCATTAAAAGATCCGTCAACCCATTTATTGTTATCTTCATTGCTCTTCACACAATCGTGAACGAACTTAACACCTCTTGCACCATCGACAACCGTTGGAAATTGAATTTCACTGCTCTTACCACTTTTTCCTTCGATGAGTTTTTCACAATATAATTTGTACAGATTTGAAAATGCTTCAAGGTAACCTTCGGGGTGTCCTGCAGGCAATCTTATAAAACTCTGTGTTGCAGGATTCAAATAACCACTACCTCTGGACATAATTTGAACGGTTCCGCCTTTCTCCACGTACTTCAAAAAATTCGGATGTTCCTGTTCCCATTCGATGGAACCTTCCGTTCCATAGACTCTTATTTTCAAACCGTTTTCTCTGCCGATTGCAATCTGGGATGCCCAGTAGTTTCCAGTAGCACCGCCTTTAAACTTCAACAAAATATAAGCGTTATCATCGAGCACTCTTCCGGGAACATGCTTTTCCAACTTTGCAGATATTTCATCTATTTCCAGGCCTGTAACAAAATGCACAAGATTTTCAATATGTGTACCAATATCTCCAACACAATTCGAAATACCTGAAAATTTTGGATTTGTCCTCCATTCTGCCTGTCTGTTCCCCTGATCTTCTGCCCTATCCGCCAGCCAATCCTGTGGGTACTCGGCAACAACAACCCTTATTTTTCCAAGCTTTCCGGATTTAACCAATTCTTTCGCTTCCCTGACCATAGGGTAACCGGTATAAGAATATGTGACCATAAAATCAACATTATTTTTATTCGCCAGATTCATGAGAATCTTCGATTGTTCTTCGGTAAAACACAATGGTTTATCACAAACAACGTTTATACCCTTTTCCAGGAAAACCTTTGCAACATCAAAGTGTATATGATTCGGAACGGTTATTGAAACAAAATCAATACAGTCTTCTCTCTCGGCTTCTTTTTCTGCCATTTCCTGATATGTTTCGTATGTTCTTTCCTCATCAATTCCCAATTCTCTTGCAGTCTGGTAAACTTCTTCCACTATATTTGAAAAACTTCCGGCAACAATTCTCGCCTGGCCGTTTAAAGCTATTGCCGCTCTATGAACCGGTCCGATAAAAGAACCGGGACCTCCTCCAACCATTCCATAAGTCAACTTATTATTTGTACCATCCAAAGATCTTCCTTCAATCATAATTTCACCTCCGGTTGAAACGTTCTCGTATATAAATTATTATATAAAAAAGAAAGGCTTTTGTTAAATATTGAATAAAACAACAAATGGAAGCATACGTAATATAATCAATAATATTCATCCATAAACTTCCTAAATAGGATTTAAATTGATTTTCTCAGTTGTATCATGTTTGTAAATTAATATGATGTTAATAAATTTATCTATAAAATAAAACCTCATCATTTTTTACCGTAGATTATAATAATGACGAGGCATAAGAAAATAATTAATAAATAATTAATATATAATCAGGTTCTCTTTTGTCTTAATTTTCCTTCTTCCTTCCTCACTTTAACCAGGGCTTCGGTGTATGGTTTGTTGTAAACTGCACAACCAACGGGCATCTGTCTTATGAGAAATTCTATGCAACTATCGCAGGCTGTACACCATTTTACTTCCTCTTGCCTGCCTTCCATCAATTTCTTCGGTAAATAAGGATCTGCAAAGGATTGTCTGCCGAGTACAACAACATCAACAACACCATCATTAATATTTTTGTTGCCCCAGTATTCAAGAGTATTTTCTTCCTTTTTAACGGCCTGAAGATTATTTCTTCCATCTCTGAAGATCGAATATGCTGAACCCATAACCACCGTTTCGGGCTTCAAATTGTCTTTGAGAACTTTTGAAAAATAATGATGTAGATATGCATAATCAGGTATGGATTTGTCCGGCTGTGATAAAGCCAGAGTTATCGATGGACTGCCGGCGGATTGCAATATATATGAGGCGCCTCTCTCTTCCAAGCCTTTACAGAGTTCAATTGACTCCGTTAAATCCATAACGGCAGTATCCGGACCGGCAGAACCCGTTCCACCCGGAAATCCTTCCCAGACCGATACTTTAGAACCAAGAATAAAATTAGGATCATTCACTTCTTCTTTTATTCTTTCCATCAATTCGAAAGCGAACCTACTCCTGTTTTCCCACGACCCACCGTATTTCCACTTTCTATCATTATAAGGTCTAAGAATCTGTGAACCCAGATAACCATGCGAAAATTTGAGATCGATACCATCCGCCCCCACATCATGAGCAATTTTTGCCGAAAGTACAAATTGATCCATAATTTTTTCTATATCCTCTTCTTCTAAAACTCTCCCTCCGAATCCTGGTAATGGCTTTACGCAGACTCTTTCAGAAAAATCAGGATGACTCAATTCACCGGAATGGGTCAACTGAAAAAGAAAGATCGTATCCGGATTTATTTTTTTCATTTCAGTGACGAACTTCGTTAAAGCCTCTTTGTTTCTAGGCATTATACTCAATTGATTTTTTCTGCCTCTGCTGTCATAAGTGACCGTTATCGCCTCTAGATCAACTATTCCCGCCTGTCCCTCGAATAACTTTTTATATCTTTCATAAGTCAGACCCGATGGATTGCCTTCTTCATCGGAGTCACAGCATTCCATTGCATTCCATGCCAACCTGTTTGGTGCCACCCTGTTCCCAATTTTCACGGGGGTGAACAAAACATTTTTTTCCGACATTTCATAATTCCTCCTTATTTAAATATTTATTGTTGTAAACACTCACTATAATTATTTTATATCTTAATGTAATACCAGAACAATACTATAAGCATTACCAAATAATACTAGTTATTAACTGGTAAAAACAAAAAAATAATTTTCTATTAAATACCATTATTTATAATTAAAATCGGTTATAGAGATAATCCTTTTATTTTCAAAAAATATGAAATAAAACATAATATATTTTATGTACCTCATTTGAATTAGTTTTCGTTGACAAACAATCCCATCCATGAAATAATTTTATAAATGGAAATCCTGAAAGGATCACTTGAAAGGAGAGAATTTTGTGAATGAATACTTAATTAAAAATACCAGTAAAAATGAAAACCAAAGAAATCCTATGGCTGGTATATACTTGAGCGAAGATTATCTTGATAAGAACAATATATTGAACAGCAGCGAATTTCTGGTCTTCATTCTTGACAGCATTCAGGATGGGGTGAGCATTCTGGATACCGGAATGAATATCATTTATATAAACAGAACAGTGAAGTATTGGTATGAATCTACAAAAAAAATTTACGGGAAAAAATGTTATGAAATTTACCACAACAGAAAAATACCATGCGAATTCTGTCCTGTTAATACATCCATTGAAACCAACAAACCTGAAATGGGTGTCGTGCCTTATCAAACGAAAAACAAAGATATCGGCTGGCAGGAATTATTTTCCATTCCAATTTATAATAAGGATAAAAAAATAATAGGATTTTTAGAATATATCAGGGATATTTCCTTTCAAAGATACATAGAACACAAATTCAGTGACCTTATGGATAGATTCGATAACATTGAGAAGAAAAATGATTTTCTTCAAAATCTCCTGAAACAAAAGGAGTACGAAAAAAATGAAATTGAAAATACCATAGCCGTGAACATGGAAAAATATGTCAAACCCTCTCTGGAATTCCTCAAAAAATACACTAACAACAAAGATGTCAAGCTGGTTGAAGATTTGATAGATGAAATCGTCTATCCTATAACGAAAAAAAGGGCGACTATATATGATAAGTTCACTTCGAGAGAAATGCAAGTTGCGAAATTTATTAAAGATGGAAAAACCAGCAAAGAAATTGCAACTGTATTATGTGTCACAAAAAAAACAGTGGATTTTCACAGGGCAAATATAAGAAAAAAATTGAATCTGGACAGCAAAAAGGTAAATTTAAGAACTTTTTTGATAACACATATATAAAAGCACCACGCATTTTTCGTCGACAGGTGTAAACAAAGCGGAATAACCTTCCGACTCAGGCAGAGCGCCCTTACGGCACACAAAAAGTTTCACTTATGGCTGCTTCCTTCCGGATCTGACCAGATTCATGAGTTTTTGTTGCGTAAGACCCAACCCTCGACGCCTTCCGGTTACCCGTATTTTACCTACACGGGCCTCAGAAAACCTTCGGTCTCGCATAAAGCGGGTTTCGAGTACAGGGAACCGCTAACTCCCCACCTAGCATGGTGCTTAAAAAGTATATAATAGAAAATGTTAATATGCAACCTCTAAATCAAATAAACGGAAAGCGGATTGAGAGATTCAATCTTTTCTTTTATACGACCATCTTCACATTTAACCGCTATCACACAACTTTCAAGCGATTCAAAATTGTCAATAATTTCGTTTAACTCTGACTTTGTTAAATTGTGATAAATTTTTTTGAGCCTCCCGTCACTCACTGTGGCGATGGAGTAACTTTTTGAAATTTCTGCCAGTGCAATAGCAAATAATTCATCAACCAGCAAATTTTGATATTTATTGTGGAAATCCTTACCTGGCTGTCTTATTATGTAATCTCCAAAATTATCGTACTGCCATTTTGAAATATTGAGATTTTCTCTTTCAGGAATCGTAATGAAGCTTATCCCTTTTTCCTTTGCGAATTTCACAGCATCGAGGTCAAAGGTGCCGCAAAAATTTTTTATACCTCTTTCATAAAGTTTTTGAATGAATTCGCCGGTTATCGTGAAAGTGGAGGCGAACATCGTATCGCCGAAATCATAATCGAGATCGAAATTTTTTTTGATGGAAGCATCGATAATTTTCCCATTTTCAATATAGCAGCACAGGTCCGGCAGCAGATAATAAAGTTTCATAAAGACATAAGTATTTTCTATATTTGCCTTCACGAGAGGTATGATCAAATTTCCATTCTGCACATTGTCAAGCAATCCCTCAATATTTTCAATTTTGAGTAAATCCGCTCTCGTGGAAAAGGAAAGATCCGTGAATATTCCTGATATATTCTCCAGCAAAAGATATTCATACTTCTCAGAGGCAAAGATTTCGGATAAATGTTTATGTACCGATGAAATATAATTTATAACATAATAAAGGGCCTTTAAAGCGAATTTTCTTCTTTCGTGCAGGGGGACATCACCACAAAAATTTATACTTCTTATGATCTCATCGTAATCTTTGGGATCACAGACATTCACAACATTTCTGAGGTTTCTGACACCCGCCAGCAGGAGAGAGGCGTCCGATACGTCTATTTTTGATAACAGGTTCTCTTCTTCGACGGTCTTTTCAACGATCTTTTCAAAAGGTATTGTATTTATGATAACCATATCGACATTGGATATACTTTGCTCCGACATTTCTTTTTTATGAATTGGATTGTCTATACTTCCGACAATACCACCGATTATTTTAGGATGAAGAGTTCTTATCGTTCCGTCAAGGATCGAAGGAAACTCGGTATATTCTTCACTTCTTAAGACTTCGAGTCCCTTACCGGATAAATAATCTGCAGTTCCTTCTGTAGCAATTATCTCGACTCCCTGAGAAATTAAAAAGGAGCATAAAATTTCAATATTGGTTTTATCGTAAACACTTATAAAAACTCTTTTTATATTCAAAAAGATTCCTCCTAAAAAACAAATATATTATGAACTATTATACTTCATTACTCAAAAAATCAAAAAAAGAATTTCGTTAAAGTATTTTAAAATATTAATATTTTTAACATTTTCAAAAAAAATTAATCCTCAAAATTATTTTTCGTGCTATTCTTAATTTCATTGAGGAGGGGAAACTATGTCTGAAGTATATTTTACAGATTTTTCAACGAAACCATCGATGAGTTTATTGAAAAAACTATCCAACCTTATGAATAAAGCAAAATTTGATGATGTTATAGATAGCAACAATTTAACGGCTATAAAAATTCATTTTGGAGAATACGGAAATCTTGCATATGTTAGGCCGAACTATGTTCGTGTGATAGTTGATAAAGTAAAAGAACTCGGCGGCAAACCCTTCGTTACCGATTCAAACACTCTTTACAGGGGCAACAGATCGGATGCTGTTAATCACCTCAACACGGCCGTATTGAATGGCTTCGCATATCAAACCATCGGAGCACCGATAATCATTGCGGACGGGCTAAGAGGTTCGGATGAAGTGAAAGTGCCCGTAAACGGGGAATATGTCAAAGATGCCAAAATTGGATCTGCAATAGCCTTATCGGATGTGATAATAGCCGTCACTCACTTCAAGGGACATGAACAGACCGGATTTGGCGGTGTTATTAAAAATTTAGGTATGGGAGCGGCTTCCAGAGCTGGAAAAATGGAACAGCATTCGGATTCAAAACCTCAATACAGCCAGAAGAAATGTGTCAGTTGCAGAATGTGCGAAAGAAACTGCAACTACGGTGCTGTCAGAGTCGATCCGGTCGTTGAAATAGATTACGATAAATGTGTCGGCTGCGGACAGTGTATAGCTATGTGCAACTACGGGGCCATTTATCCCGACTTTAACTCTTCAGGAATGGGGCTGTCTAAAAAGATGGCCGAATACACCAAGGCAACACTCGTCAACAAAAGAGGATTTTTCATCTCGTTTATTAATAACGTTTCTCCAAATTGCGATTGCTGGCCAAACAATGAACCTCCAATAGCACCGAATGTGGGAATAGCAATAAGCACCGACCCCGTGGCACTGGATCAGGCCTGCATCGATTTGCTCATTGAAAAGATAGGCTACGATCCGTTCAGGAAAATACACCCCAACACCAACTGGGAATACCAGCTTGAACATGCGGAAAAAATCGGTTTGGGAACGAGAAAATACAGAATGCATAAAATATATCTGTACAAATAAAATGGATAAAAACAGGGCGGAAACATTCAAATGGATTTTCATCATCACAATAATAATATTCGCGGTATTCATGATTTTGATTTTCACCGGATTGATAGATCTCTCCACACTTTTTCAGAGAATAGAAGAATCAATGCCACCATTGATGAGCAATCCGGAATGATCTATATGAGAAAATCCGAATTTGGATCGTGTTTTTTTAAATTTGATAAAGAAAATGAGAAACTCCTGATCGCATAGCAATATGAACATTCGTATCCACAGGAATTATATTGACCTATATCTGTGCTCGATGAACACAGACATTCTTTTCTCTGAAATTTATCCTTTTTCACAGAAATCATCTTTCCCGAGATTTTTTCGATCAAATTTTTATCGATGCACGCGGATTTGCCGACTCCGTATTCTGAATAATCATCCGTTTCGGAACATGTTTTGAGTATAAGATCGTATTTCGATGACATTTTTGAAAATTCTTCAATCAACTTTCTCTTAAGAGTCTGATCTGGAAATATGAAGCTCTGCGTTCTCTTTTTTAATTTATTATAATTGTCAAAAAAGCTGATTATGCATGTACTCGTATAATCCCCGATTTCTTTCAGGTATTTTTTGAAATTTTCAATGTGAAATTCAAATGAATATTTCCCGGTAAAAACAACCGGATCGTATCGCCAGAGAACCCTTTCTTTTCCCGCTGTTATGGATAGTTTTTTGAATACTTTAATTAAAAAATCCTTGGGAGGAAGCTTCTTTTCGATATCCTGGCCATAAGGGTTGAGGGTGAACAAAAAATAATACGGATAATCGTGTAATTGTCTCAAATATGGAATAATAGGTGAGGGATTTTTCGTCCAGAAAACGATACAATCCACCTCGTTTTTATTCAGTGGAACGGTGCTCACCATGTTGTAGTTAAAGGGATTTCTGGTCTTCAGATATCCCCTTTCAAGTCTATTGATAAACCATCTGCTGTAAAAAGCCGGTATATCGGTCCTTCTGCTGGCACTTATTATCATTATTCCAACTTTCCTCCGCAATATGGACAATAATTATAACTTTCGTCGAACGTTCTGTCACATTTTTTACAGTATTTATACCCGAATTTTAATTCTTCTTTCGCGTTGAATTTATCCTCATTGAAATCTTCGGAAATGGACTCCGTTTTTTCTTTCGCTATCTTAAAATCATGGTTACAATTTTTAAAAACCAAAAAGTATTGAGATCTTATTTTGAAAATGGGAATGAAAAAAATATGAAAAACCGTATCAAGAGAAATCAATTGTGCTTCCTTTTTAACACCGCATTTGGGGCAATACAGATTTTCAAACTGTTTTATGATTCTTTTTTTATTGTACGTCCCAAAGAAAACAAAGAAAAACATATCAGGAATACTTGAGCCTTTTTCCGAACAAACTTTCGAGGGCTGCTTTATACTGTTTTTTCGGATCATTTATCTGATGAGAATACCTGTATTTGCCGTTCATGGTGACGATCACCAATTTCCCAGGTGATCTGGTATCATTACTTGAAACACTCGAAGGCCTTTTGAATACTATTTTTTTTACCGCAGAATAGGGAACCGTTCCATTCTTTGGATCTTCGGAGATCAAAGAGTTTTCAGAATCCTTCAATCGAACCTGAAGATATTCATCGAGAACTTTGAAATTCGAGAGGAATCTCTGCATCATTCCCTTTCCTTCGGCTTTGTCCTGCTTATATTTTTCTTTAAGGAGCTCTTTGTACTTTTTTGAACTAACATGAAAAAAAAGCATGTGATCTTTCTTGAAAACTATACAACAGGAAGTCGCGTTGAATAATCCCGTTGAAGTCGTCAATATGTACCAGAAGTATTCACTTTGCTTATTAGAACCACTTTCGGATTGCCTATCCGTCGGAGCGTTTTGAGATTTGATTTCGTTACCGCAATTGGGACAAAAATTTGCATTTTCAGAAATTTCTTCACCACATTTTGGACAGAACATTCTATCACTTCCTTTATCAATATTATAAAACAGGTTCACATAAATATGTCATCCATAAATCGGGACTTAAATTACTGGGGCTGTTTTGATACCATTCCAGTGACGGAAGATCGGGATTCATCTTCCATCCTTTTAGGGATAAAAAATTTTTCACAAAATCTTCCCAGACTATTCCGATTTCGTCATAGGAACCCATATGCGCGAGAATCGCATATTTTCCCCCGGGAAATTTATATTTAAAAAGACCTTCAGGAAGATCGCCATTATAATCACTTCCGGAACAAACGTATGAAACTTTTTTGTCAACCGGTACATCGTTATGATGATCAAAAAAAATCGTCATTGAAAAGGTATTTGTCGTTTTTGGCCTGTATCCGTCTGTTTTTTCCCTGAATTTATCCCAGGTTGAAGGTAATTTCCAGTAATCACCCAGATTTTTTAAACAAACCAGTTGTATCGGTGGGATATTTGCGATTTTTACCAACATGTTGTCCTCCATATCACTCTGTGCAATCCATTCGGAAATATTATCATCAACATAGTGAATGTGTGAATGAGAAAGAGTTTTCCCATACCAGGTCTTTTTCTTTCTCAACTCTCCCGGAGTTATTCCAAGATATTTCTTAAAAGCTTTCGAAAATGATTCCAGAGTTTCATAACCGCTGTCGAAAGCTATTTCAGTTATAGATTTATCCGAATTCCTTATAAATTCAACTGCTCTCTCAAATCTCAGCCGCCTCAGGCAATTTTTTACAGATTCTCCCGTTATTTCCTTGAATCTTCTGTGAAAATGATAAGGCGAATAATTACGCAATTTTGCTATTTCATCAAAACGAATATCATTTTTATCCAGATTTTCCAAAATATATGACAACGATTCTTCAATTTCTTTTATCCATTTTTTCATACTCAATAATAGCAAATTTCGACAGGTAAAAAAACAGAAATCTATTTATAGTAATCACAGGAGGTGAATTTTATGTTGGATTATTTAAGTGAAGTAAAAATTGAAAAACTGCCCGCATTGAGAGTGGCAACCTACAGCGTTGCGGGAAAAGAACCTGAAGACGAAGCCATAGATTATTTGAATCGCTGGATCGAAAAAAATGTTGTAGAAAAAGGGCTGGCAAAGGGAGAGAATTTGAGAAACTTTGGTTTTGATATTCCGATATACTCATATTTAACAGAAAAAGGATACAGAGGTTATGAAGCGTGGAGAGAAGTTCCAAAGGATGTCAATCCTTCGGAATATATTGTAATTAAGGAAATTCAGGAAGACGTTTATGCTACACTTACTATTAAGGAACCATTCAAAGATCCTTTTGAAAAAATAGGCAAAGGATGGAAAACTTTGATAAACTGGGTGAATTCGGGTGAATACAGATCAAAATTTACTCTCAACAGGTTCTGTCTGGAAGAGATCATACATGAAAATGGAGTGGAATACATGAAGATCTACGAGCCTGTAAAATAGAATTAATTCAGAATTCTTTACTATCCGCTCATTTTATGCTTTATTTCTGATAAAATTTATAATATAATTATTCACTTGAATTCTATTAAAAAGGCAGTCAGAATGAAAAAATTAGCGTTTGTATCAGGTTTCACAGTTTCCTTAATTTTGTTGATAATATCGATTATAATGATCCCTACAATTTTTCAGGATCTTTCTTCTATAAGAATCAAAAATCCTGTGGCTGAACTTGTCTGGATCTCGGGTATTCTCATAGGGATTGCAGGTATTATATTTTCCATATTAATTTATATAAATGCAAGGATTTCAGGGATAGTCCTTCTTATTTTAGGAGGGGCCGCTTTAATACTGGGATTGATAAGTTTTTTCAACGATGCGATAATCTACAGCGTGTTTTTGTTCTTATCGGGAGGAATAACTCTGTATATTTCTTTCACCGAAAAACCTTATGACATCGACAAAGTTCCGGAAAAAAGGTTCCATCTTTTTAAAGATGATATTATCAGAGATCTGAAAGCAAGGCATATCGTTGATAAAGGAATCTTAAGAGATAATTATTTCAACAAAGATCTGCAATTTTTGAAGAAGGCCAACAAGGTTTATCTGAAAATTCTGAAATCCGAAAACCTGACGAGGGAAGATAGAGAAAAAATAGCCGTTATCCAGTATGATATCAATGAAGAAATAAAGAAAATAAAAGAAAAAGAGGGAAATTAATTCCCTCTTTTTTTATCAATGAGTTCAAAACGAAAAAGTATAGATAAAAATTTACCGGTAAAAATTCAGACGCAGTGTTTTTGAATTTATAAAATATATATCATTTATTTTTGGCCTAGGTCAATTTCAGTGTCATTTGCCCCTTCAGTTTGAGAAAACTTAAAAAGTTCAAATGATTTTAATCCTGTCATCTTTGCTATTACCATATCCGGAAAGGTGGTCAATCTCGTGTTGAAAAACGTGCAGACATTGTTGTAATAATTTCTTGCCAGTTCTATTCTGTTTTCGGTATCTACGAGTTCCTTGTTCAACGATTTGAATGACGAATTGCTTTTCAAATCCGGGTATCTTTCGATTATGATCCCGAGGGTATCCTGGGTATTCTTCGCCTTAAATTCCGATCGCAATTTTGTGGCCAGTTCCAGAGTTTCTTTTTCGTATTTTGCCATTCCCCTCACAGTATTCACCAGATTGGGAATGAGATCGTATCTCCTTTTCAGAAGGATATCAATTTGTTTCTCCGCCTGAACAACACTATTCTTCAATCGTCTGAGACTGTTGTATACGGTTATGAACCAGAGAATGAACCATCCTGTCGCAACTATCAGAGTTGGTAAAAGAAGAGCGGAGAAATTAACCGTTCCATAATATCTGTAAGCAAGGGGTTCATATCCGGAATGAACCACGGAAAGAATTATTATTGCGGCCATGCTCGCAATAAGAAATCCAATATTTTTCAACTTTAAACCTTTCGTTATCCTTTCCTCGCTTTTATGTGAAATTAAGAACATCGAAGCGAATTCATCGTATGCGATTTCCGGCGCAACAGCATCGATTCTTTCTCTCGCCTGACCCATTATATAAAGTTCTTCCTCAGGTTTTATGGCATATTCAACGAATCTTCTTCTGTGAGTTGAATTGAAAAATTCTGTCTCCGGTCCCTTTGAAAAGTATAAAGGATCGTTTCTTCCACACGTTATATCGCAGACCGGAACCGCTTCAACTTTCGCCTTATAGGGATCGACTCTTATTTCGCCGGTATCGTCGTATACAAAGAACGGATCGGCATTTCCTCCCGAATCGACATTTTTCCAGACATAAACCGTTTTCGTCTTGGTTCTTGTCCTTCCTTTAGAATCTCTGTATGTTACTGTACGCTTTTCCCTGACCTGCTCGGAAATAGTGTAATCATAATAAACACATTCCGTTTCAGAGACGTAACTTCTTTTCAGGTTGCACGGCTTGGTTTTTACGAAAAGTTCGACCAACCCTATGAAAACACCTTTTATTTTCGAAGTGGGTACATCATCGATAAGCCTTTTCTTTTTTAAAGAACCGATTCCAAGAAATAAAAATATGAATGCCAAAACAAATCCGATTATCAACAAAAAGTTCGTTCCGAAAAATATCGTCAATTCTTCCAAAAGAATACACCTCTCTGAATTAAAAAATCATACAGTCCGTTTCGCCGGAAGATACATTTATATAAAATAATTATATAACAGCTATCACGAAACTGATAAAAGATGAAAAAAAGTTACATCTGATAACATTTAAATTCATACGGTTTTCACCGAGGGTTTCAAAGACAAACCAAATTGTACGGAGAAAAATCCATAACAATCCAAGAACAGTCATAGTTATTCTCAATAATCGAATATATAAAAAGTGGATAAAATATATAAAAACTATGAACGTTACGCGAAGATCATCATTTCCAGATATATTTCAATATCTTAAATCGTACGATATGGTGATAAAATAAAAATATCTACCGATATGAGGAGGAAGCTGTGAGCATAATTTTTAAAGAAGGCGGAATCGAACTAATCGATGAAATACAGGAAACCTGGGAAGCGTTGAATCTTCACCATCAGGAAAAATCGGTTTACTTCAAGGAAAGATTCAAAAAATTCACTTTTTTTGAAAGAAGGGAACTCCTGACCTCCAAAGCAAAAAACGGAGAAATATTCGTAATCATAGCATTTTCCAACGATGAAAGAGTGGGACATTGTGTCTCTTCGATCGATAACAAAAGGGATGGTGAAATTGAAACTCTGTTCATAAAGAAAAAATTCAGAAAAACCGGTCTCGGTAAAATACTCATGGAAAAATCACTTTCCTGGTTTTCATCAAAACAAATAGAAAATATAAATATAATGGTGGCATCCGGAAATGAAGAAGTGTTGACTTTTTACAAAAAATACGGATTCGAAATAGCGGGAATAAAATTGAAAAAAACTGATTGAAAGCTTAGAAATAAATATTTTATTCTATGAATTGTCTTTCATATAAAGATTAAATATGTTAATCTGAGAAAATATAATTTATATCGATCAAAATACCCTTGATTTCTTAAAAAGTCCTCCCCCAGAAAAATAATGGGGGGAGGCGTTAAACTGTATGAATTTTATTCGCGTATAAACGAGTCGTCTCTGTTATCTTATCTTTGTTTTTAGTTAAATTGGAACCGACTCCAACCGCAATGACTCCTGCTCTGAACCAATCTGAAATATTTTCTAAATTCACTCCGCCCGTTGGTATTATTTTAGCATCAGGAAATGGTCCGCGTAAAGACTTGACAAATGCGGGCGAAAGAATCGCGGCAGGGAAGGCTTTAACCGCTTCCGCTCCCATTTTTCTTGCATTGATATATTCTGTTGGCGTCATAATTCCAGGTATGTAAAGGATATTTTTTTCTTTCGCTATATCAAAAAGTGAATTTTCAGTGTGAGGTGATACCACAAACTGTGCACCGGCATCTGCTGCCAAAATGAATTGTTCTTCATTTATAACGGTTCCCGCTCCGAGAAGAATATCGGGATAATTTTTTCTCAATTTACCGATTAATTTTGCAGCATCCGGTACGGTGAAAGTTATCTCTATCGTTTTTATTCCACCACTGATGATCTTTTCCACCATATCGAATGTTTCATCGGCATCGTTTCCTCTTATCACGGCAATTATTTTATTCTGACTTATTCTATCGAGCACTGCAATCTATTCCTCCAATACTTTTTCAAGTTTTTCATTTGTCTCTTCAGGAATATTCCAGGTCAATGCTTCTATATTCTGTAAAAGTTGTTCCGTATTCTGAGCGCCTGCTATTATGGACGTTATTTCATCCTTCTGTACGAGCCAGTTTATAGCCAGCTGACTCGTCGGTTTTCCTAATTCTTTTGCAATTTCCCTTATCTTAAGTGACTTGTCATAATATTTATCGAATAGAGGGCTATTCAATTTTGGGTTCGCATTTCTGACGTCATTTTTATCGAAATTATGTGATTCACCGAAAGAATCTGTTAACAGGCCCTGGAAAAGCGGACTATAAGGGAAAAATGCAATGCCGTTTTTCTTTACGAAGGGGAAAACTTCTTTTTCAGTTTTATACTCGAGAGGAATATTGTGATAGCTGTCCGGATTCCTTTCCAGCATATTGTACAGACCTTGCATACTGGAAATTTCTCCGAAATACATAGCCATCTTTGCCTCTTCAATCGAAAAATTCGTCAGACCTATATACTTTATTAAACCTTCATCCTTCAATTCGTTCAGTTTTTTCATAGTATTTTTTATGTCTGTTTGAGGATCCGGCCAATGACATTGATATAAATCTATGTAATCAACATCCAATCTTTTCAGTGAAGCGTTGATCTCCCTTTCAAGGCTATCGGGACTTAAATTATTCGAAATATTTCTGTCGTCATCCCATACCAGTCCACACTTCGAAGCGATGAAAATTTTGCTTCTGTTCCCCTTTATTGATTTTCCAAGAATTTCTTCCGCGTGTCCAAAACCGTATACAGGTGCAACATCGAAAAAATTCACTCCATTTTTGATAGCCGTTTGTATAGTTTTTATTGAACTTTCATCGGTGGTACCACTCCAGAAATCTCCACCTGAAATTCCCCAACAGCCGTACCCAATAGCCGATAATGGTTCTTTAATTTTGTCCACCTTTTTGTAAAACATAATTTTCACCCCATTTCCTTTTTATATGTGATTATACCAAAATATTGCCCGTTAATTAAATTTTGCTTCGATTTACTATGATTTTTCCGTATGTTTTTACTTTGACAAATTCCATTTTTTGATATTAAATATGTATTGTATTGTATGGTTATACGTACATAATGATATCAGTATCACATAGTTAAGATTATAAGCTATAAAGCGGTTATTTTCAACAAGATTATTAAAAGATTCCGCAAATTATTTATTAACACCCAGCATTATTAAAGTCTTTGAAAAATAGAGAATATCGATTTAGATCAACTATAAATAGTTCAAATCTTCGATAATCTCCTTATATTAAATTTGACTATTTTTTTGTTTGCGGTTATTATAAACATAATTTAGCGCAAAAAAATTGTTTTGTTTTCGCAAAAAAGGAGTTTTATGAAAAGAACAAGAATCAGTGACATCGCCAGAATTTTGGAAGTATCACCTTCAACTGTTTCCCGTGCAATTAATTACAAAGAAGGAATCAGTGACGAGTTGAGAGAAAAAATTTTAAACGTTGCACAGGAAATGAATTATTCTTTCATTGTAAAAAATAACAACAAAGAATTGTACAAGAGGATAGGGATTATTATTCCGGATATCTCCAATCAATTCTTTTCAAAAATATTGTACGGTGTTCAAAGCGTTTTGATAAAGGAAGATTTTTCAATTTTCTTTGCAAACACCGACGAAAACAATGAGACTGAAGAAAAATACCTGAAAAATTTGATGGATATGAATGTCGACGGAATCATTTCCGCCCCCTCGGCCGGAGTAAACAAAAAAGTGTATTATCAGGTGCTCGAAAGAGGCATTCCGGTTTTGTTTTTTGATAGAAAGATCGAGGGCCTGAATGTGAGTTCCGTGACATTGAACAATTATGACGCGGTTTTCATGGCAATCAGAAATCTGGTTGAAAACGGTCACAAAAGAATAGCCTGTGTCAGTGGTATACCGGAAATATATACCGGTCATCAGAGACTCATTGCATTCAAGCAGATAATGAAAATTTTCAATCTCCAATCGGACATGATCATCACAGGCAATTTCAACGAATATGATACCAAAAATGAAGTGAAAAAATTTTTAAGTGAAAATAAACCAACGGCAATTTTTTCGTCAAATAACAAATCCACTTTGGGTCTTTTGGAAACAATAAAAGAGATGAAACTGAAAATACCTGATGATTTATCAATTATTGGTTTTGATCCCGAGCCCTGGACCGAACTGCTGGATATCGCCACTATTTCACAGCCGAGATTCTCTATAGGGTCACTTGCCGCTCAAATGCTACTCAGAGAGATTCAAAAAAAGAATGATGTCATACAGAATATCGTTTTGAGTCCGGAGTTAAGGGTTAATAATTCTATAAAAAAAATAAATTAAACTATCTTTTAAAGGGAGGTTAGTAACATGAAAAAGTTTTTAGTATTGTTAGTATTGGCTTTAGTAGCCGTTAGTACATTTGCTGCATATGAAATCGCCTTTATAGTTAAAGCAACTGATTCAGATTTCTGGCAGTACACAATCGTAGGTGCAAAAAATGCAGAGTACGATCTGGATGGCGCAATAAACGTAACAGTATACGGACCCCCATCTGAATCCGATATCGATCAGCAAATTGCTATTCTGGAAAATGTTGTAAGCACGATGCCGGATGCTATTGTTATGTCATCAACGAGTTCGGACGCTCCTTCGGCAATTTTAAACGATGCATACGAAGCAGGAATTCCTATTGTATTAATCGATAACTTCGTATACGACACAGGTTATACGGCATTCCTGGCAACGGATAATGCAAAAGGTGGATCGTTGGCAGCGGATTTGTTGGTAAAGAATCTGGAAGACAGAGGCATTGCATTAGAGGGTAAAATCGGTCTCATCAGTGCTATGGCAGGTGTACAGGTATTAGTAGACAGAGACGATGGTTTCAAAGCGAGAATGGCCGAAATTGCTCCCGATCTTGAAATTCTTCCTACAAGATATATAGACAACGATATCGCAAAAGGAGCAAATGCCACAGAAGACTTACTCATTGCAAACAATGATATTGTAGGATTCTTCGCAGACAACAACCACAGTGGTGACGGTGTTGCAAGGGTCATTGAAGAACAGGGTTTAGGAGAAAAGGTTATTGCAGTTGCATACGACTCCGATCCTCTGGAAGTTGAAGCAGTCAAATCAGGTGCATTGAAAGGTTTAATCGTACAGGATCCACACGGAATGGGTTACAAGGGTGTTATGTTCGCATTCATGGCTCTCAAAGGAGAAGCATTCCCTTCATATTTCGACACGGGTGTTTACGTTATAACTCCTGATGTTGTTGATGAATCAACAGGAATTCTTGATCCATTCACAAGACAGAGATATTAATAATAAATAATTTTTAGCAGTCTGGTTTTTAATACCAGACTGCATATTTTTAATAATTTTTGGAGGCTTGTTTTGAAAAAAATAGAAAATTTCAACAGATTATTTGATAACACTTTACTTAAACCGGAAGCTACCTGGCAACAGATAGAAGATATCATTGATGAATCATTGGAATACAATTTCAGGAACGTTGTTGTTCCATGGTACGCGGTTCCATATGCTGTTAAAAAAGTTAAAGGGACCGATGTCGGTGTGAATATAGGAGTCGGCTTTCCGTTTGGTTATGTTCCAACAGAGCTGAAATTGAATGAAATAGATTTTTATGCAAATCTCGGTAAAGAGACTACAGATTTTGATATGGTCGCAAACATTTCACTTGTGAAATCTGAAAAATGGGATGATGTTAAACAAGAATTGAAGACGATTTCCGAAAGAGTAAAAAAATTCGACAGGATTGCAAAAATAATAATAGAGACATCAAGGCTGACGGACGATGAGATAGTTAAGATTTCAGAAGTGATCATGGAAATACCGACCATAGATTTTATAAAGACTGGTACGGGTTTTGGACCAAGAAAAACGACTGTAAATGACGTGAAACTAATTTATTCCGTAACGCAAGGCGATAAAAAAATCAAAGTATCCGGAGGAGTAAAAACTCTGCCCCAGGTAGAAGAATATCTTGATGCAGGTGCAAATATTTTTGGTGCGAGTGCCAGTTTATCAATACTTAATGAATACAACGAAAAATATAAAGATTAAGGAGTGGCGTATATGCCGGAAAAGTTTGGAGAAGTAGCTCTCAAGATTGAAAAAGTTAATAAAGAGTTTCCGGCCGTTAAAGCTCTTACCGACGTATCGTTGGAAGTGAGAAAAGGTGAAGTCAGGGCATTGGTCGGTGAAAACGGCGCGGGAAAATCAACTTTGATAAAAATAGTCACAGGAGCCTACACAAAAGACCGTGGCGATTTATATATATGCGGAAAACAGATCAAAAGAAATTCACCCCTCATATCTAAAAACATGGGGGTTTACGCCGTCTATCAGGCAGTAATGCTTGCAAAGGATTTAACGGTTGCCGAAAACTTTTTCCTCGGTGCACAACCGGGAAAAGGTGGTTTTATAAACTGGAAAAAAATGTATGCTGAATCGGAAAAATTTATGAAAGACCTCGGCCTGGATATACCCGTGAGAAAGAACCTCAGTGAGTTGAGTGTTGCAGAAAGTGAAATGGTAACAATCGCTGCTGCTCTGTGGCATAATCCTGAAGTGGTTATATTCGATGAACCGACTGCGATGCTCACGAAAAGCGAAACGAAAATTCTTTTCAGAATAATAAAGGAATTGAAAGAAAAAGGAATTGCGATAATTTATATTTCACATAATTTAGAAGAAGTTTTCCAGGTTTGTGATACCATAACGATTCTTAAGGATGGAATGGTAGTCGATACCGTTCCCAGCAATACACTTGACGAGGAATCATTGATACCGTTGATGGTTGGAAGAGAAATTTCCGAAATGTATTCCAAAAAAGAATTTGAACCTGGAAAAGAGATATTGAGAGTTGAAAATCTCTCGGGTGAAAAATTTACAGATATTTCCTTCAGCGTAAAAAGAAAAGAAATTCTTGGTTTCTTTGGACTGGTTGGAGCAGGTAGAACAGAAATCGCAAGAGCAGTTTACGGTGTGGATAAAATTCAAAGAGGAACCATTCATATAAATGGTAACGAAGTAAAAATAAAAAAACCGAACGATTCGTTAAAAAACGGACTGGGATATTTGCCCGAAGATAGAAAGGATTTAGGGTTGTTTCTTCCCCAGGATGTTGATTTCAATATCAATATTATAAATTATGAAAGATCGATAAATGCCGGAATTATAAATTACAGAAAAACGGCTAAATTGGCCGACGAATATATAGAAAAACTTTCGATAAAAGTCGGTGGACCGTTTCAAAAGGTCTCGGAACTCAGCGGTGGAAACCAGCAGAAAGTAATAATAGGAAGATGGCTGGCAAAAAATCCGGACGTTCTCATTTTCGACGAACCTACAGTGGGAATAGACGTCGGTACAAAATCCGAGATATATAAACTGTTTGGAAAAATTCTCGAACAGGACAAGGGAATAATATTAATATCCTCATACTTTCCGGAACTCCTGGGAATGTCGGACAGAGTTATCGTTATATCCAACGGAAGAGTCGCCGGTGAAGTGGAAAGAAAAGATTTTTCCGAAGAATTGTTGCTGACACTTGCAATGAAATATTATAGCAATGCTGATTTGAAGGAGGAAGTTTTAAATGGCTAAAAAATACAGAAAGACCTTTGCGGAAAGAAATCTTATCATTATAATAATTTTAATGTGGGTTTTCCTGGCTATTGTAACGGGTGGGAGATTTTCAAGCTCGCTTAATATAACAAATCTCGTCAGACAGGCGGCAATAAACGGTGTTGTTGCGGTGGCCATGACATTCATCATTATAACGGGTGGTATCGATTTATCGGTAGGTTCGGTTGTCGGTTTGTCCGGTATGGTTTTCGCAACCATGACTTCCTCGAATTTAAGCATAGGTATGTCAATCCCCCTTGCGATCGTTATTTCATTGCTGGCATCGGCTGCGGTTGGTTTGGTCAATGGTATTGCGATTCATGACGGGAAGGTCCCCCCCTTCATAGCCACTCTCGGTATGATGACGGCGGTGAGGGGACTTGTCATGTATATTTCGAACGGACGTATGATAACTGGTTTGCCAAAAGAATTCAAAGCCTTCTCATCCGCGGATTTCCTGGGACTTCCCGCTCTTGCGTGGACATGGATTGTGATAGCCGTTATAGCGGGACTGGTTATGAAATATACCAAGTTCGGAAGAAACCTTTACGCTATAGGTAGTAATCCGGAGGCGGCAAGATTGTCCGGTATAAATATCAGATTGAACATGTACTTCTTCTATATAGTGGGTGCGGTACTCTGTGGTATAGCAGGTTTGATGCTCTCAACAAGACTGGCTTCAGGTGTCCCGACTGCGGGGCAGAGTTATGAGCTCGATGCTATAGCTTCGGTTGTCATCGGTGGAGCGAGTATGACCGGTGGAGTGGGTACCGCTCTCGGAACAGTTCTCGGTGCTCTGATAATACAGACGATCAAAAACGGTGGAAATCTGATGGGAATCGATCCTTTCATAATGCAGATGGTTATAGGTGCGATCATCGTTCTGGCCGTTTTCTTCGATACGTTCTTCAAGAGCAGAGGAAGAAGACCGAAAATTTTTGGAAAGGGGAAAAAAGTAAATGCTGCTCAATAATTTTTATCATATCGGAATAGAGGTTCCAAACTTAGAGGAAGCGAAAAAATTTTATATGGAATTGATCGGTCTCGAACTCGATTTTGAAGAAAGGCTCCCCGAAAAAAATCTGACCGTCGCGTTTTTAAAGGGAAAAGGATGTGAATTAGAATTGATGTGCTTCGATAATTCAAACGAAAAAAACTTTGCAGCCACTGAAGAATCACACATTCAACACATCTCCTTTCTAGTGGACGATATAGATGAAGCCATGAACTATCTGAAAGATAAAGGAGTAGAACTCGAATCGGAGGAACCCATAAGCGTTTTCAATGGGAAAACATTATATAACACTTTCAATGGCCCCGGCGGGGAATTATTGGAAATAGCAGAAATAAAAAGATAAATTTTTAAACAGCCGGGAGATAACCCGGCTTATTTTGAATAATTGGAGGTAGAAATGAATCTTTATATTGATGATGGCAATACGGAAAAAATTAAAAAACTGTACAAAATCGGAATATTTTCGGGAGTCTCTACAAATCCCTCTATTATCAGGAAAGCAGAAAGACCACCTCTTGAAGTTATCAATGAAATATTGGAAATAACCGATGGAGATTTATTCGTTCAGGCCACTTCAGATAATTACGATGATCTGATCAAAGAAGGAAAAGAAATCAACAAAATCAATCCGGAAAGAATTATTATAAAAATACCATTTTCAGGTTACGGGCTGGCTGTGGCGAAGGAACTCGAGAAGAATTCATGCAGAACACTCGTCACGGCAATTTATTCTTATGAACAGGCGGTTCTGTCGATTGAATCGGGTACGGAATTCATCGCTCCATATGTGAACAGAATGGAAAATGCGGGAATACCGATCGAACATGTCAAAATGATGCAGGAATACATCAGGGCCAATGAGAAAAATTGTGAAATAGTGGCCGCCAGTTTTAAAAATCTGGAACAGATAAGAACCGTTATTAATTATGGAGTCGATAATATAACCATCTCCGCCGATCTTTATTCATCAATTTTCGAGAATGAACTGGTAAAAAATGCTATCTTGAACTTCGATAAAGACTGGAAAAGTATCAAAAACAAGAAATGGGTTATATAACGGGAGGAAAACAGATATGTCAAAAGTAGTAGTATTCGGAAGTTATGTTATGGATCTCACCTGTCTTGCCCCACACATTCCCGTGGTAGGTGAAACGGTTTTTTCCGGTCCGTTTAAAATGGGTCCCGGAGGTAAAGGTTTCAATCAGGCCGTTGCCGCTAGAATGGCGGGAGTGAATGTTGAATTTATGACGAAGATCGGAAAAGACCTGTTCAATTCTTATGTGAAGGATGCTTTTGATAAATTTAAGATCTCGAAAAAATATCTTCTTGAATCAGAAAAAACCGGAACCGGTGTAGCATTGATAGTGGTGAACGAAAATAACGGTGCGAACGCCATCGCAGTTGCCCCGGAAGCCTGTAATGAACTGACTCCTGATGAAGTGAAAAATAATGCCGGTATGTTCAATGACAGCAAAGTGTTTTTAACACAGTTCGAAAGCAATCTGCAAGCCACCAATGAGGCTATAAACATAGCTTCCGAAAAGGGATTGCTCGTAGTTTTAAATCCGGCTCCCGTGAAAGAATTCGATATGAAAATGCTGCAAAAAGTGAATATCATAATTCCAAATGAGGTGGAGGCCTCTCAGATAACGGGAATACAGGTAAAAGACAGGGAAAGCGCAAAAAAAGCTTCGGACAAACTCAAAGAATACGTGGATACGGTGATAATAACTCTCGGAGACAACGGTGTATATTGTGAAAAAGTCAACGAGGAAATACTGCCCGTCTGCAGTGTCAAAACGATTGATACCACGGGAGCGGGAGACGCCTTTGCAGGAATATTCTCCGCATACATGGCAAAGGGCAGGAATCTTGAAACATCTATAAAATATGCTATGGTGGGAGCCGCAATTTCAACTACAAGATTCGGTACTTCACCTTCCATGCCCGAAGAAAATGAAATCGAAAAATTTTACAGAGAATCTTTTGGAGTGATATAAATGATAGAATATTTAATGGCCCACGACCTCGGAACCACGGGGAATAAGGCCACATTATATAGAAAAGACGGCACGCTCGTCGGAAGTGAATTCTCCGAATATAAAACATATTATCCCGGTTATAACATGGTGGAACAGGATGGAAATCAATGGTGGAATTCCGTCGAGCAGTCCACTAAATTACTGATGAAAAAAACCGGTATCAATCCGAATGATCTCGTTTCAATGAGTTTCAGCGGACAGATGATGGGTGCGGTAGCGGTGGATAAAAACGGTGATTTACTGAGAAGATCCATTATATGGGCCGATCAGCGAAGTATTCCGCAAACAAAAAAACTCGAAGAATACGGCATGCAAAGAGTGTATAAAATTGCCGGAACGCGGGTTTCTCCAACCTTCTCCGGAGAAAAAATAGCCTGGATGAAGGAAAACGAACCTGATATTTACAATAAAACCTACAAGTTCCTGAATGCAAAAGATTACATCGTAATGAAACTGACCGGCACATTCAGAACGGATTATTCGGATGCTTCGATGACCAACATTTTTGATGTGAACGATCTTTGCTGGTCGAAGGAAATATGTGATGTTCTGGATATAGATGTTGAAAAACTTCCCGAAATCGTTGAGTCCACTTTCTTTACGGGTAAAATAATACCCGAAATCGCAGAGAAACTCGGACTCTCGAAAAATACGATGATCTTTCAGGGCGGTGGTGATGGAGCATGCGCCTCAACCGGTGCCGGAATAAACAGTGCGGGAGAGATCTACGCATATCTCGGTTCTTCTTCGTGGCTGAGTACCACCTCGGACAAACCTTACTTCGACGAAAAAATGAGAACGTTCAATTTCTGTCATACGGTCAAGGGGTTATTCTGCCCCACGGGAACGATGCAGGCAGGCGGTGCCTCATACAACTGGATAAAAAATACACTGTGTGGTCTTGAAGAAGTTAACGCAAAAAATATGGGAATCAGTGTATTCTCGATAATGGATGATATGATAGACAAAATACAACCCTGCTCCGACAATCTCCTCTTTCTACCCTACATAATGGGTGAAAGGAGCCCGCACTGGAATCCGAATGCGAAGGGATCATTCATCGGATTGAAGGCTTCACATAACAAATCTCACATGTTGAGAGCGGTGCTCGAAGGGGTGACATTCAATCTGAAAATAATCCTCGATATCCTGGAAAATATTTCCGATTTTCAAAGAATAAGGGTCATCGGTGGTGGAGCCAAGGGAAGAAACTGGCAACACATTCTCGCGGATATTTTCAACAAAGAGATCACGATTCCTCAGTTCCTGGACGAGGCCACTTCTATGGGAGCTGCCATCATAGCCGGAGTGGGTGCGGGAATAATCACCTACGAAGAGGGAAGCAAGTTCATAAAAGATGTCAAATTTATAAAACCAAATCCCTGGAATCACAAAAAATACATGGAGCTTTACAAAACATTTAATAATGCTTATAATGCACTAGAAGGAGTTTTTGAAGAATTATCTAATTAAAAGAGAAGGTAAATTATGCAAATTATTGATCCGAATGAAAAAATTTATTTAGAAGCTAACAGTCCGATCCCGCTTTATTACCAGATACAAAAGATAATAGAAAAGAAGATTTCCGGTGAAAACCATGGTGAAATGCTCCCAACCGAATCTCAGATGATGCAGATTTTTGGTGTGAGCAGGGCAACGATTAGAAAAGCTCTGGATTTACTGGAACAATCCGGTCATATTACGAGAATCAGAGGAAAGGGAACGGCGATAAGGCAGGGAACTCCCATGGAGGAACCCCTTACCTATCCAAGAAGTTTTACCGAGCAGATGAAATCTTCCGGGCACACTCCCATCAGAAAATTTGTGAGTCTTGAAAAAATCGTCCCGGATGAAATGCTCCGGATAAAATTGAAAATGGAAAAAAATGAAATGATACTCAAGTATTCCCGACTCTACGGACACGAAGAAATATTTCCAATTGTATTTTTTGAATCCTATATTCCCGAAAGATTGAACATCGAAATACCGCATAACTTCACAGGCTCTCTCTATGAACTTTTCGAGGAGTATGATACAAAGATAGTTTCCGGTGATGCAGTTATTGAAGCGAGGCTCGCGAACAAAAAATATGCGAAATTACTGAATATATCCATCGGGGATCCGGTTTTATATTTTGAAAGAATCAGCTACAACAGAAAAAACCAGCCAGTTGAATTTGTTGTAGGAAGATATGATGCAAAAAACTACAAATACATAATAAAATTGGGTTAGGAGGTCCTTTATGAAAAAAAATGGAATATTAAACAAAGAATTATCAAGATTAATTGCGGATATGGGACACACAGATATGCTTACCGTCACCGACTCAGGTCTCCCGATAGCCGATGACAGAAATAGAATCGATTTAACCATAGTGGGTGGAAAACCCAGATTTTTTGAAGTTCTTGATCCGATCCTGGAAGAACTGGAAGTCGAAAAAATAATACTTGCGGAAGAGATAAAAACAGTCAGTCCCAAGATGCTGGAAGATATTTTAAAAAGATTCCCCGACAGTGTTGAAGTGGAATTTTTACCTCACATAAAATTCAAAGAAATCTCAAATACAAAAACAAAGGGTGTTGTGAGATCCGGCGAGAGAACATCCTATGCGAATATAATCCTGATTGCGGGGGTAACGTATTAATTATGAAAGTCGCACTCGTAAAAGCGCCATTCAAATTCAAAGTTGAAGATTGGGATATCAGAGAGCCGGATGATAATGAAGCGTTGATAAAAGTCAAAGCATGCGGTGTATGTGGTACCGATCTCCATTCTGCAAGAACGGAAGCGAGAGAATGGCAGTCTTTCGGACATGAGATATCCGGAATAGTCGAAAAAGTAGGCAAAAACACCACCAATGTTCAGGTGGGACAAAAAGTAGTAGTGGAGAGCGGTTCTTTCTGCGGGGAATGTTCAAACTGCAGAAATGCGAGAGTCGATCTCTGCAACGATGCCCCCAATGTCATAAAAAACGTTGAACTTGGTTACAACATGGGATTTGCCGAATATGTTACCGTGAGCAAGAGAAATCTCGTTCCCTTCGATGGTCTGGACTTTGCAACCGCGACCCTGATTGAACCAATGGGCGTTGGCCTGGATCTGACGTATGTGACGGATATTGAACTCAACGACAATGTTCTCGTTGTGGGGCTGGGTCCTATAGGCCTGATGGCATTGAGATTTGCAAAATTAATGGGAGCGAGAAAGATATTTGCCGCAGATCTTTCCACATCCAATATAAGATTACAGATGGCGAAGGAATTCGGTGCGGATGAAATAATAGAAGTTGATAAAACGAGTCTTGAAGATTATGAATTTGATTGTCCGCTGAATAAAATTATGGTAACCGCTCCTCCAAAAACGATCGAATCGGCGATAAAAATCGCAGCGTTGGGAGCGACCATAGGTTATATAGGAATAAAATACGGTGAAGGTGCAAAAATTCAGTTCGATGCGAATTATTTTCATTTTCAGAAATTGCAGCTCAGAGCTTCCTTCGCAGCTCCGGCAATATATTTCCCGAGATGCCTCGAATTGACTCAGGTTGGCAAGATCAATCCAAAAATGCTGATAACTCACGAGTTCGGAATCGAAGAGATAGGTGAATATATAAAATACATCGACGAACACAGAGAAAGAGCTATAAAAGCCATAATGATCAACGAATAATGAAGATTCAACTTTCACTCGATTTCATAGAACTGGAAGATGCTTTCTTATTATCGGACAGAATAAGTCACATGATCGATATAATAGAATTCGGGACACCATTTTTAATCAATTATGGTGCCCCGGTTATGCGTTTATTCAGGGATAAATATGAAAATATCTTTCTGGCCGATTCCAAAATAATCGACGGCGGATATAAAGAATCGTTAAAATTGTTCGATTATGGAGCAGATATAGTGACAGCCCTTTCCCATTCTTCTTATAAAACTTTAGAGGGTGTTTCCAATGCTTCAGAAGAAAAAAATAAAGGTTTCATGATAGATTTTATTCAGGATGAGATAACAGAAGGAAAAATAAAAGAATTTGAAAAATTAAACCCCGAATATTTTTGTGTTCATTCTTCAAATGATCTGAGGAATATCAGAAATCCATACAATGATTTAAAAAAGATAAAAAAAGTAAATACATTAGTTAAAATTGCTGTCGCCGGAGGCTTGAATTTAGTCAATCTTCCTAATATAATTGAACTGGTGCCAGATTTACTCATCATTGGTGGAACAATTACAAATTCAAATGATCCTGCTGATGTAATTCATAAAATAAAAGGGTTGATCGAAGATGGAAATAAAGAAAGTAAAAAACGAAATCCTGGATGAAATAAGTGAGGTTTTTTCAAAGGTAAATGATGAAGAAATCGAAATACTTGTCAAAGCGATCTCGGATGCCTCAAGGGTTTTTATGGTGGGCAGGGGAAGATCTGGTAATGTTATGAAAAATTTTGGGATGAGGTTGATGCACCTCGGATTGGAAACATATATCGTTGGTGAAACAACGACTCCAGGTATCAGAAACGGCGATCTGCTGATAATAGGATCGGGTTCGGGAAACACAGAGTCCCTCGTATCCTACGCAAACAGGGCGAAAATTCTAGGTGCGAAAGTGGCTTTGCTCACTATCAATCCGTACTCTGAAATATCAAAATGTGCCGATTTAGTTTTGAGAATTCCAGCGTACTCACCAAAAATTGAAAATTCTACATCTAAATCCATACAGCCTATGGCGAATTTGTTCGAACAGGTCCTGGGCCTCACAGGCGCCGTAGTGGTAATGAGCTTAATGGAAAAAATGAACAAAACTTCCGGACAGATGCTTCTGAACCACGCTAATTTAGAATAGAATACGCTTGTAAAAATCAAAAAAATCATTTTAAAATGAATCAAAACAGTTGATTTCTGTCTTTTTTTGTTTTATAATATGACAAACGGTTGTTCAACCGTTGTTATATAAAGGAGTTATATATGAAAAATAAAAATGTTCCGGTATGCAGTGTAGAAAGTGTAGATAAAGAAAAAATTAAATATATAGATAAAAAAATGAAGTCACGGGATACTTTGAATAGACTGGCTGAAACGTTCAAGGCGCTTGGAGATGTGACAAGGCTGAAAATAGTTTTCGCATTATCCCTGAAAGAACTCTGCACGTGTGAATTGGTAGAGTTGACGAACATTTCAAAATCCGGGATATCTCACCAGTTGAGAATTTTAAAGGATATGAGACTGGTCAAATACAGAAAGGAAGGGAAAATGGTCTATTATTCACTCGATGACGATCATATATCACAGTTATTTGAGAAGGGATTGGAGCATGTCGAAGAACAATAAAAAAACATACAGAATAAAGAATCTGGACTGCGCGAACTGTGCGGCAAATTTACAGGAAAGTCTGAATAAAGAAGACTGGATAAAAAATGTAAATTTAAATTTTGCAAGCGGGATAATTCAAATTGAATCGAACGACATCGAGAGAACTATAAAACGTATCAAAAATATCGAACCAGACGTGGAGCTTCACGAAATAACCGGCTCCGAACCCATTCCTGATAGAATAAACATAATAAAAGAGCTGAAAAAAGAACGTCATCTCATAATTTCAATATCCATTCTGTTATTTTTCTCAATTTCCGGAATCTTTTTTTCGAACACCCTTTTTAAATATCTATCGCTGACCTTTTATGTGATCGGGTATTTTATCGCGGGAAAAGATGTGCTCATATCCTCGTTGAAGAACATAAGAAGGGGTAAAATATTTGACGAAAAATTCTTAATGAGTGTGGCTACCATAGGAGCTTTCATAATTGGAGAATATCCTGAGGCGCTCGCCGTTATGATATTTTATAATATTGGGGAATTTTTTGAAGGTCTGGCGCTCGACAATTCGAGGAACTCCATCAACGATCTTATCAAATTAAAGCCCGAAAAGGCTTACAAAATAGAAAACGGGAAACTCACAGAAATATCTCCGGATGAACTGAATGTTGGTGACAGAATTTCCGTAAAACCTGGAGAAAGAATTCCCGCCGATGGGGAGATTATCAACGGTAACTCTCAGGTTGACAATGCATCCCTGACCGGGGAATCGATTCCGAAGAACGTATCTGAAGGTGATGCGATATATGCAGGAACGATAAACCTCTACTCGAATATAATTCTCAGAGTCACGAAAAAATATGAAGATTCATCCGCCGGGAAAATAATAGAACTCATACAGGATTCCGCAAACAAAAAAACAAGGACAGAAAAATTCATAAAGAGATTCGCAAAATACTACACCCCAGCCGTTGTGTTCGGTGCCCTGGGCATAGCCCTGATATCACCTCTCTTTGGTTATGGAACCCTCTCCGAATGGGTAAACAGAGCTCTGATTCTTCTCGTGATATCCTGTCCCTGTGCTTTCATAATAAGTATTCCCCTCGGATATTTTGGTGGAATTGGCAGAGCCTCGAAGGATGGGATTCTGATTAAGGGCTCTAATTTTATAGATTCGCTGGCAAAGGTAAACAGAATCGCATTCGACAAAACCGGTACTTTGACCAGGGGAATTTTCAGAGTGACGGAAATAAAATCGTTCGGTGCGTGTGGAAAAGAAGAAGTCCTCGAATATGCTTCAATAGCGGAATCTCATTCCAATCACCCGATCGCGAAGGCAATACTGGAAAAATACGGCAAGAAAATCGATGATATAGACAAAATAAATATTCAGGAGATAAGCGGACACGGCATAAAGGCAACTTACAAAAAAAATGAAATAATCGTTGGAAACGATAGAATTCTTCACAAATACAGTATTGAACACGATAAATGTCTGAATAATGAAACCGTGGTGAATGTGGTGCTAAACAATACTTACTGCGGTTATATAGTCATTGCAGACGAAATAAAATCCGATTCGGTCGAGGCGATTGAAGAATTAAAGGAACTCGGGATAAATGATATAACCATCCTGACAGGCGACAATGTGAAAGCGACCGACTACGTGAAAAAGGAATTGAATATCACGGAAGCTTATACAAATTTACTCCCCGAGGATAAAGTAAAAAGAATTGAAAAAATTATTGAACACAACAAAAACAAAGGAACTGCGGCTTTCGTTGGTGATGGTCTGAACGATTCGCCGGTACTCGCAAGGGCCGACATCGGAATAGCGATGGGCGGAATCGGATCCGAAGCTTCGATAAACAACGCGGATGTCGTTATAATGAATGACAAAATATCAAAAATTCCACAGGCGATAAGAATTTCTAGAAAGACAAAGAAGATAGTTCTACAGAATATCGTCCTTTCATTCGTTATAAAAGGAATTTTTATCTCGTTCGGAATTGCGGGAATAGCGACGATGTGGGAGGCCGTTTTTTCAGATGTGGGAGTTTCTCTCATAGCGATATTCAACACTATGAGAATACTGAGAATGAAATAAAAAACCGAGTTCCGTAGAACTCGGTTAACGTCATTAAAATACAGAATGAACTTATCACAAAAACTCCTAAAATAGTTGAACAAAGCCAATTACCCGAATATAATAGCATAAATAAATATTACTTTAAATGTGATTAAAAACTCTTTTTGATAAACAATGTAAAAAGTTACATAAATAAATGAAAATATCTTTACAAAGTTAAAAAGAATGCTAAAGTGGTTGACAAATCCGACTTTAATTTAATACTCACTTTCCGTTTCTATGTCTGTTTTTTATTCACCGCTTTAAAATAAAAAATTGCACCGTTCTCAAATTGCTGGGGTTCAAAATAAAAATCGTTTTCGGAAAATATTTTTTCTGTCTCTTTTATGCTTTTTACATAACCGTGAATGATGATATCACTACTTATTTTATCCTTCACGGGAACAGACGAATAAAAAACTCCGGAACTTTTCAACACTCTTTTAATCTCTTTCGCGACCTTTTCCAGATCGCTGAAGAAGTTTAAAGTTAAATTGCACACACAGACATCAAAACAATCGTTTATGAAAGGTAATTCGTAAACGTTGCATATATAAAGACCGAATTTCTCAAATTTATTCTCCGAAAACTTTTTTCCGGCTCTCTTCAAAAGTCCGGGGCTGATATCGACCCCAGTATAATGATTGGTACGCGAGATCAGATTTGCAAGATTGCCCGATCCGGTTCCCAGCTCCAGTACGTTTTCATTTTCAATGCCTTTATACAGATTTTTTAAAAAATCCTCATGCTCATTCAAATCCGCACCGAATTTCTTTGGAAAAACATTTTTCTCCATCAAACTATCATACATGGGAGAAAAAAGATCCCCGAGCCATTTCTTGTATTTCACTATCTTTCCGTCTTTAACCGTATAATTGATTCCCCCGACATCTTTCAGGACGACACCGTCCTTCAAACACTTTTTATCCGATGAGCCGGGTTCAGGCTCAATCATATGCATTCATTATTTCTTCGGTTTCATCCATGAGATTGTGTGCTAAAAGCTTCATATTTGCGCTGCTCCAGAACGGCAAATTTGAATGCGCTTTGTAATATTTCATTGGAATGGGATGTGTACCCACAACCACGGGAATACCATAATAGCTTTCTATGAATTTCTTGAAATAGGACAATCTTGGACACGGAGGATAACCGACCACCATTCCAGTTGCGAGATGAATTACTTCCGCACCATTTTTTATCATCTCTTCGGGCACATATTCAATGTTTCCACCTGGACAGCCACCACAAGTCGAATATCCCACCAGTTGAAGTTCTTCATCGGCCGGATATATCGA
>JASGMR010000072.1 GCA_030156385.1 Kosmotogales bacterium | reverse complement strand
AAATCTTTATAAAGATTTTTTTCTTATTTGTTTCATCTTTTTTAAATATAGTGTTTTAAAAAAGCATAGATTGTATTCCAAAAGACATTTTAGCAATGTTTTCCGATATATCTTTTATAATTTTTTTTCTATCACTCACGTTTTCAATAAAATCAAAATTATCACCATCGATGATCCATTTATTTTTAATTTTGGAATTCCTGTACCATTCATCATATAAAGCATTCAAATCGGAAAGATATTTCTCGGACATATTTTGTTCGAAATTTCTCCCCCTCTTGTTTATTCTCTTCTTCAAAGTATCAACGGAACATTTTATGTAAAAAATACATGAAGGTCTTATAATTTTCCTCTCAGATAAGTTGAAAACATTGAAATACAATTTCCAGTCCCTTGTGGTTATAAAACCCATTCTGAAAAGATTTTTAGCAAAAATGAATACATCTTCATATATGGTTCTATCCTGAATATATATCAATCCATCTTCATTTAATTTTTCCATAAGTTCTATTTTTTTCACTAAAAAATACAATTGCGAATGAAATGCCCAAGATTTCATGCTGTTGTAAAAATCCTCCAAATAGGGATTTTCATTGTAATTCTCTAAAATAGACCTTAAAGAAAAGTTTTCCACCAAAAGTTTTGTTAAAGATGACTTTCCGGCTCCAATATTTCCACAAATACCAACAATCATCAAATGCTCTCCAATATTCTCTTACAAATATACTTAAAATGATTTTCGTTTTTCACAAAATCCAGATCGCTTGTATCGATTCTGAGAATATCCAGACCCGAAAATACCTTTTCATAATTTTCATACTCGGCAATCAATGAAGAAATGTACTCCTCACTTATTTTTCTTTCAAACGATCTGTCCCTAAGTGATATTCTGTTCATAATGGTTTCAAAATCAGCATAAAGATATACGACCAAATTGGGTTTCATTATCTGATTTTTTAATATATCAAATACTTTCTCATACAGGGTAAACTGATCACCCTTAAGATTCAGTTTTGCAAATAAATAATCTTTATAAAACGCATAATCAGATATTACACCAGATCCCTGAATAAATGTCTTTTTCATTTCATTTGCCTGATCAAATCTACTTAAAAGAAAAAAGAGCTGAGTTTGAAATGCCCATTTTTCCATATTTTCATAAAACTTCGCCAAAAACGGGTTCCCTTCAACAATTTCCAAATAATAAGGAACAGAAAAATATCTCGATAACTTTTTTACCAGGGTAGTCTTTCCAACTCCTATTACACCTTCCACCGCAAGATATTTATTGTTTAAAATTGAAAACATATTATTCTCCCCAAATAAAAATTCATTTCTTAAAAATATTACCACATTTATCATTAATAATTGAATTGTATATCTACTCAATATTATTGTTAATGAATAATCTAAAATGATAAAATTGATGGAGTTTTCTTATTTGGAGGTAGTTATAATCAAAATCCTAAATGGAAGAGATTTTTTTAACGCTTTTGTTCATGGAACAAATGAAGTGATAAAAACAGCCGATACGTTGAATAAAATAAATGTGTTTCCGATAGCCGATGGTGATACGGGAACTAATTTATCATCGACTTTACAGTCCATAATAGAGTTATCCAGAGTTTCGGATTCATTCGGTGAGACGGTGTGGTCAATGGCGGATTCGGCCCTGTTATCGGCAAGAGGTAACTCCGGAGCAATTTTCGCTCAATACTTTCATGGAATGAGTAAATCCTTAAAAAATCATAAAACAGTTGATGTTGTAACTTTTGCAGAAGGTGCTTACAAGGCTATAGATTATGCCTATGATGCTATGTCTGTACCTACAGAAGGAACAATGCTAACTGTCATTAAGGAATGGTCCCGCGGAATATACAAACTGAGAAATTTGAAAAATGATTTTAAGGATCTTTTCATAAGTTCCTTTGATATCGCCAGAACTTCCCTCAAAAAAACTCCGGAAAAATTGAATATTTTAAAGAGATCTGGAGTTGTAGATGCAGGCGCGCAAGGTTTTGTATCCTTTCTTGAAGGAATGAAAAAATTTATTGAAAAGGGCAAGGCGGATGAAAAGCCCATATTGGAAACAAATCAAATAAATACAAATTTTAAAATAACTATTGATGAAGATTACAATTACAAAGACAGGTTTTGCACCGAGGCAAATATATATGGAAACAGCGATATTGACAGAGAAAAAATAAAATCAATTTTGGACTCTTATGGATCTTCATCTGTAATCGTTGGTTCTGAAAATTTGATGCATATTCACGTTCATACAAATGACCCCGCGGATTTATTCACAGATTTGAGACCGTTCGGGAAGATAAAAAATCAAAAAATTGATGACATGAAAATGCAATATTTTATAAACAAGAAGAAGAAATTTAATATCGCTCTTGTCACGGATTCGACATGCGATATTCCACAGAAAATCATCGATGAATATCAAATTCAGGTTGTCCCATTAATTATTGATATTGATGGAGCAGATTATCTGGATAAAGTCACCCTGCATCCGGCCCAATTTTATAATTTGTTAGAAAAAGTGAGAAAATATCCAACTACATCACAACCCGGTGAAAGAAAGTTTCATACATTGTATTCTTTTTTGAGTAGTCATTATGACTCAATAATATCTATTCATCTGACCCAGAAGTTTTCCGGCATATTCCAGTCGAGTAAAAAGGCTTCTGAAAGAATTAAAAACAAAAAGATCGATGTTATCGATTCCAAACAAGTTTCTGGCTCATTGGGACTTTTGGTAATTGAAGCGGCCCGTATGATAGAAAAGGGATTCTCTCATGATAAAATCGTTGAAGAGATTAATAAAACTAAAAATAATATAAGAACTTTTGTGGCGGTCAACACCCTTAAATACTTTGTAAAGGGAGGACGTGTCTCACCATTAAAAGGATTTCTGGCAAAAGCGATGAATTTGAAACCAATAGTATCAATGGATAATGAAGGAAATTCCATTTTAATAGGTAAAGAATTCAGCAGAAAAAAAAGTATAAAAAGAATATTGCAAACTATAGATTGTTTGAATAAAGACTACGGGATTATTTCATATAACATAAATCATGCCCATGATATAAATGCCGCGAAGAAATTCAGCGAACTGATCGAGAAAATGATCAGCAAAAAACCGGAATATATAATGGACATCTCCCCCGTGGTTGGTCTGAACAGCGGATTGGGAGCGGTAAGTATTAACCTGCTTTTCGAAAAAAATACGTGGGCAAAATAAAAAGAGAGATAAACTCTCTCTTTATTTTTTAAAATCTATAGTTTTCTTCACTTCTTTAATCACTCTGAATTGTAATTGATCTCCGCTTTCTATTTCATCAAATTTTAAAAACTTGATTCCACATTCCTGGGGTGCGGATACCTGACTAGCTTCATCTTTGTAATGTTTCAGCGACTCTATTTTCCCGTCAAAAATTTCTTGATTGTTTCTGTATATTCTTACAAAACCTTTCTTTGAAGCGTATCCCTCATGTAGTTGAACCCCGGCAATAGATCCGACTTTGTTGATTTTGAATACTTTTTTTATTTCACCGGAACCAGAAATCTCTTCCACTTTTTCAGGTTCTAATAAGCCTTCCAGAGCCCTCTTCAAATCATTTATCAACTCAAAAATTATATCATATGTTTTTATCTGAACATCTTCTATTTCGGCCTGTTTCCTAGCAGATGCATCCGGCTTTACTTTAAAACCCAAAACTACCGAATTTGATGCGGAAGCCAATAAAATATCACTTGAATTTATGGCTCCGATACTTGCATGTCTTATTTCTATGTGAACCTCATCATTTTCTAGCTTAGCAATCGCCTGTTTTAAAGCTTCAACCGACCCGAAAGATTCAGCTTTCAAAATAAGATTGAGTTCTTTATTTTCTTTCTCACCTTTTACAAGATCTTCAAGACGTATATGCCTGTTTCCTTTAAGATTGTCCTTTTTCTTTTGCATCTGTTTTTCAAAATCGGAAATAAGTCTCGCCTGTTCCAGATTATCAACTACATAAATAATAGAATGTACATCGGGAACATCGTTAAATCCTAAAATTTGAACGGCTTGAGATGGTCCCGCAAATCTCACTCTTTTTCTTCCAACGGTTAAAGCTTTTACTTTACCACATGTTTGACCGGCAACAATATAATCTCCTAATTTCAAAATGCCGTCTTTTATAATAACGGAGGCAACCGGACCAATTGCTTTGTCTAAATTTGATTCTATTATTATACCTCTTGCGTTTCCCTCAGGGTAACACTTTATATCCGACATCTCCGAAACAAGGAGGATCATTTCCAAAAGCTCATCAACGCCCTCTCCTGTTTTTGCTGAAATGGGTACTGTGACCGTATCACCACCCCAATCTTCAGCGACTAATTTCAATTTTGAGGCCAATTGTTGTTTTGTGAACTCAACATTTGCATTTGGTTTATCAATCTTGTTAATAGCAACAATAATTGGAACATTAGCTGTTTTTGCATGATTATAGGCTTCTATCGTTTGGGGCATAACCCCGTCATCCGCAGCTACCATCAAAATAACTATGTCTGTTGCCTGAGCACCCCGCGCTCTCATTTCCGTGAAAGCTTCGTGTCCCGGAGTATCTATAAAGGTTATTTTCTTCCCATCAACTTCCACCTGATAGGCCCCAATCGTTTGAGTTATTCCTCCAGCTTCTTTATCGGCAACTTTAGTATTTCTGATATTATCCAGTAAAGTCGTCTTTCCGTGATCGACATGTCCCATAACAGTCACCACCGGGGGTCTTAAAACTAACTCATTTTTATCATATAATTCATCATAATTCTTTTTCAATTTTTTTATGGGATCGATTATTTCTTCTTCTATAATTTCCAAATTCCATCCATAATCTTCCGTTAGTGTTATTGCATCTTCCAAAGACAAGGATTGTCCCGGTCTGAGAATTAATCCTTTCATGAATTGATCTTTAATAATTTTCGATACAGGGATTTTCATTTTTTGTGATAAAATATCCAGCTTCAAATCCTCAGGCTTCACGTTCACTGTTTTTACAATTTCTTCCTCTTTTTTTTCAATTTTCTTCTCTTTTATCTCTTCTTTAAATCTTTTCCTTTCATTTTTTCTTTTAGGTGTTTCCGTCTTCTTCTCTTTCTCATTCTTCTTATCTTTATTCACGGTTTCCTTTTTCTCAAAATTCTTTATATCTTTAGGTTTAGGTTTTGACGAAATTTTCTTAACTGTTTTTTCTTTCTTTTCTCCCTTTTTTTCATCAGCGTAAAGTTCTTTTATAGTAGCCACTATATCGTCGTCAATGGATGACATGTGATTCTTAACCTCAACCCCTAGAGTTAATAATTCATCTATTAATTCCTTTGCGGAAATATTCAATTCCTTTGCTAATTCATACACTCGTTTCTTTGACACTAAATTTTCACCTCCGGGTCGCCTTTATAATCCTTTTTATTTCAAATGCTAAATTTTTCTCATTTATTCCTACTACAGAAATCCGATCTTTCCCAATAGCTCTTCCAATATCATTTTTAGAATATTTTCCTAAAATTACGATTTCAACATTACTGTTTTTCGCTCTTCTTTTATAATCACATAAAATTTTATCACTGACATCATTCGCCATCACTAAAACTTTATCACATAGTGCTGAATTAATATATTTCCTTATACCTTCCTTTCCAAAAACCAAAAAGTTTCCCTTTTTAGCAATTTGAACTAACTTTAAAATTTTATCATCCAAGATATTCCAAAACCATTAAATCATTGTTGTACCTTTTTAATTCTTCAGGATTTTTTATATTCAGAGCTTCTTCATAGAATACATTGCTGAACATTTTTATAAATCCTTCGACCGATTCCAAATCGAATTTCAACTTTTCAGTCTTGTAATGCATAGGAATAACCAGTTTGGGATCGACTTTCTCAACGATAGAAAAGGCAACTTCTTTATCTATCGTATAAATTCCCCCAACAGGTACCATTAAAACATCCGGTTTATATACCCGATCATAAAAGCTTTCTTCAGGATAACATCCCAAATCACCGAGATGAACTATCTTGTAGTTTTTTGATTCGATAACAAATACGATATTATTGCCTCTCTTTTTACCTCTTTCGTTATCGTGATAAGTATCAAGACCCGTAATTCTTACAGTATCCAAATCATAACGTCCGGATTTCTTTATCAATTGATAATCACCCGAAATTATTTTATCGTTGTTATGATCATAATGTTGATGACTCTCCAAAACGACATTTCCAAAAAGTCCCCGGGGTATAGAATATCCCACGGATTCATCATAAGGATCCGCGAAAATAACCTTATCCTCTATAACTATCTTAAAAAAAGAATGTCCATACCAAAAAATGTCCATTTCATCACCCCACATATTATATCATAGTTATAAATCTTGATTTCCGTTATCGATTATAAAACTTTTTTTTAATTTGTCATATTTAAGAAACATTTAATCTGTTTAATTCGTGTAAAATCACATAGATCTTCAAGGGGGAAATATGAAAATAATTTTTTACAGAAAAATACAACTTAAAATAAAAAATCAAAAGAAAACAGGCATATTTTTCCAATTTTGAAAACCTCGTATTTACGGGGTTTTTTTTTGACTTAAATTTATTTCATATATGGAGGATTTTCTATGGCGCAAGAAATCAAATTATCAAAGAGTAAATTGTTGGTATTAGGGCTTCAACATGCCTTTACGATGTTTGGTGCAACGGTACTGGTTCCTTATCTAACTGGTGTTCCGGTAAATGTTGCTTTGTTCACAGCAGGAGTTGCTACACTCATTTTCCATCTCATTACTAAGTTTAAGGTCCCCGTGTTCCTTGGGAGCAGTTTTGCTTACATTGCACCTATGATTTCCGTTACCCTTTATTACATCAATCAGGGTCCCACTAAGTATGATTCAATTCAATCGGCTCTAAACGCCGGAATGGATATAACGCCGATGCTGGCTTACGCAACCGGTGGTATATTGATTGCCGGATTCGTTAAAATTGGAATCGGTTTTATCATTAAGTTGGTTGGAGTGGAAAAAGTTATCAAGTTATTTCCACCGACAGTTTCTGGTACTACAATACTTATAATTGGAATTATACTGTCTCCCACTGCAATAAGTATGGCCTCCAGCAATTGGTTTCTCGCCCTGGTAGGGTTGGGTGTCGCTGTCGTGATCAGACTTTATTTCAAAGGATTCCCAAAACTTCTTCCTGTCATATTCGGTATAATTTTTGGATACGTCGTTGCCTTGATCACAGGAAATGTTGATCTCTCAGGTGTTGGAAGCGCTGGTTGGATCGCTTTACCGGATTTTTATCTTCCGAAATTTTCTTTACACGCGATCTCTCTTATCGTTCCTGTAGCACTCGCGGCCGCCGTTGAGAGTATAGCCGATGTTTATGCGGTTTCAGCGGTCACAAACAAGAAATTTTATGAAGATCCGGGAATAGACAGAACTCTTATTGGTGACGGTATAGGAACATTCTTGGGAGGTCTTTTCGGAGGTCCTGCAAACACAACTTACTCGGAAAATACCGGAGTACTTGCACTGACAAAAGTATACAATCCCTGGGTAATGAGGATAGCTGCCGTATTTGCAATTATTCTTTCTTTCATTCCAAAAATCGGAGCGCTGGTAAATTCTATACCCACCTCAGTAATGGGCGGAATTGAAATAGTACTCTTTGGTATGATTGCTGCCGTCGGATTAAAAACATTGATAGATAATAAAGTGAATGTCGATGGAAAGAATTTAATAATTATCGCCGTAATGATCGTCACAGGTCTTGGTGGTGCAAAAATAAGTATTGGAAATTTCGAACTCGAAGGTATTGGTCTTGCGGCTATTATTGGTTTACTTCTAAATTTGATATTTCAATTGACGAAAGCCTCTGACGAATAAAAAAACCGGAACATTCCGGTTTTTTTATTCTCTATGAGCTTCTCGGTATTCCAGTAGTTTTCTGTCAATGTCTTTTACTTTGTCCTGTTCCTTTTTCCAATAATCGTAGTCCTTTGTCAAATCCAACTCTTCCACTGTTTTTCCCTGTTGTTCTACCCATGTATAATATTTAAGGTTATGCCAACGCTTTCTGTTGTTGACCGTTCCTTCAAACATCCAATCCGTTTTCGCATTCATGAAAATAGACTCAAATCTATTTTTGGCTTCATTTCTATCTATTTTTCCATACATTTTGTTTAAATCGCTCATCACAGATGAATATCTATTTATATTATCGGTGGCTATCGTAACTATATTTTCGTCTTTGCTCAAATTATAATATTTTGCTGTTTTAATGGCGCAAAGAACATTTGCCACACCGGAAATACCGAAAATTTCGCTCAATTTTTCCACCTGTTTTTCAGGAATCAATTCCTTTAAAAACTCTTTTCCAACTTCGTCCGTGAATACCTGCAACATTTTCTTCGATTCCAAATCATCAACTGCCACGACTCCATCCATATTCATTACATTATGGATCCATGTGACGTGCTTATCTCCTATTCCCTGAATATCATGACCACCATAACCATTCAAAGACAATGTCGGACACTGTATAGGTTCTCCGGCGATTATTTTTGCGTCGGGGAATACTTCTTTTACTTTATCACCACACGCTATCGTACCCGCAGAACCAACAGTCGCAACAACAGCCGCCACTTTTTTATTACCTATGTTAAATTCATCGATTATTTCCAAAATAGTATTTCCGGTTACATAATAATGAAATCTGTAATTACCAAATTCCGAAAACTGATTGAGAATTCTGACTTTTTCGGGATTCTCCTCATACAATTCCTTCGCTTTATCATATATTTCCTTTACATTCGATTCACACCCGGGAGTTGCATAAACTCTCGCTCCGTATTCCCGAATTAAATCAAATCTTTCGCTGGACATCAATTCAGGAAGAATAACTATAGAATCAAACTTCATTCTACATCCTACCCATGCCCCGCCTATTCCATAATTGCCTGTAGAAGGCCATACTAAAGTATGATAATACGGATCTATCTCATCATTAATAATCTTTTCCAGAAGAATCGAATAAGTTGCACCGACTTTATGACTCCCGGAGGGAAAATCCTTTCCATATAACACTACAATATTGGCCTCTACTCCCGTTATTTCCTTTGGAAGAACCACGTAATAGTAATCATTATTACTATCTTTCCATGTGATGTTATAAAGATTTATTGGATCGAGCGGATCTTTTTTCTTCATTTCCAAAGCTTTTTTCCTGATTTTCGGATCAATTTTTTCCGGATGTAACATTTCCTCAAAACTGGGTCCTAAAACATAGCTTCTTTTCAATTTTTAACCTCCTCAAGTTTTTCTAAAATATATTCCGCCGTTACCGGTATTTTATCGACTCTTTTGTCTATCGCCCTTGAAATTGCTATTGGAATTGAAACGGGAGCCGGAATTAAAGAAGGCTCTCCAATACCTTTTGCTCCATAGGGGCCCTGTGAATAATTCATCTCAACGATACCCGGAAAAATATTTTCAGGAATATCTTTGACGGTAGGAATCAAGTAAGTACTGAACCCATCGGTGATTATCTTTCCGTTGAGTGTTTTTATATTTTCGTAAATGGCATATCCCATTCCCTGAACAAACCCACCCTGAATTTGTCCAACGACACCGTCATAATTAAGGGCTTTTCCCACATCATGGGATGACCATACCTTGAGAACCTTCGAATTTCCGGTCAATAAATCGACTTCTACAAAAGAAATCTGACTCGCATAGGAATATGTTATATATGCATCTCCCAATCCATTTTCAAAATTCAATTTTATTTCCGGTGATTCATACCACCCAGCTTCAAACAATTTACAATTTTTTCCATAGGCCATTTGAATTAATTCCTCAAATTTTATCTTTTCATCTTTATAGCAATATTCTCCGTCGCCAATCACAATATCTTCTTTCACCCATTTTTTTTCAGCGACGAGTAGGTCAAACAATCTATCTCTAATCTTTTTTGAAGCGTTTTTTACGGCATTTCCGGAAAACATCGTTAATCTCGAAGCAACCGTTGGACCACTATCGGCCAGAAACGCCGTATCGACATTACTGACCTTTATCTTCTCAACGTTCTGGCCGAGTTCTTCGGAAGCGATCATAGTCATAACTGTCTTCGCTCCCTGTCCCATCTCCGTTCCACCGATTCTCACATTCACTGTTCCATCGATATTAACAACGACCTCCGCTCCAGATTTATCGAGTCTTTGACCGCCTGCTCCCAGACTGTTTCCATAAAAAATCAATGAGACTCCCAGACCCCTTCTCTTTTCTTTGTTTTTATCATTAAATTCCTCGATTTCAGTTTTCAGCAAGTTCCAGTTCGATTGTTCTTTCACATCATTTAGAGTTTCTTCCGCCCCGACACTTTCCTGCAAAATTTGATCAGTTGATGTTTTGGAATTTAATTTCAAAATATTTTTCAACCTGAATTCGATCGGATCGACATTCAAATTTTTTGCTATCTCATCAATCGCCGATTCCACGGCGAACAAAACCTGGGGACTTCCAAAACCTCTGAATGCACCAGCAGAAACTTTATTGGTATAAACACTATATAAATCTACTTTCACATTTTCGATTTCGTAACAACCTGCGGCATGAATCAAACTTCGGTACAGAACAATAGGAGATAAATTTGCATACGCGCCCATATCCATATAGCCTTTCACTTCCATAGCCTTTATTTTCTTATTTTTGTCGACCGTTATTTTGTAATGAGTTTTTATGGGATGTCTCTTCGATGTGATCTGAATATCCACATCTCTTGAATATATCAATTTTACGGGTCTCTTTGTTTTATACGAAGCAACGGAAGCATAAGCAGCGACTATCGACGGAACTTCTTCCTTACCTCCAAATCCCCCTCCGGTTTCGGTCTGAATAACCCTCACCCTATTCAACGGCATTTCCAGAACTTCAGAAACCGCTCTTTGAACATAAAAGGGACATTGCATAGTACCATATATTCTGGTTTCATCTTCGTCATAAATTGAAATTATACCCTGTGTTTCAAGATACGCCTGTTCCTGATAATCTGCAAAAAAGGCACCTTCGTATTCATAACAATCTGAAAAATCCTGATCGATATTCCCTTTATATATTTTCTTATGATCTAAAATATTGGAATTTTCGTGAATTAAAGTTTCGTTTTTTATCGCTTCTTCTATCGTATATACAGG
>JASGMR010000071.1 GCA_030156385.1 Kosmotogales bacterium | reverse complement strand
GCAAAAGAAGGAGGATTCCTGAGTTTTTGCAGACAGGGTATTTGTTTTTTCCCGTTGGTGTTCACTTTACCGATTTTTTTCGGAATAACCGGAATATTATTGGTTCAACCGATCGCAGATTTTTTAACCTTTCTCATAACTCTCATTTTTATCTGGAATTTTTACAAAAAAATAAATAAAAAAATCGATTTTGAAAGAGTTCCTATTTTAGATCCAAATCGATGATTAAAAAACAGAAAGCTCCCCGGGCGGCTTTCTGTTTTTCACCATATATATCCTTCTTCCAACTTGGATTTAACGATTTTTAATTTTCTCGGAATATCTATTTTATAGGGACATCTGTTGGAACAGATCCCACACTCGGTACATTTATCGGGGCCCGGTTCAATTGAATTGAACTCGCTGAGTGCGGTTTCTTCACTTCCGAACCAGTGTGCAAGTCTATCTCTGATCGCATAGTCGGGGGCGTTTCCGATTCTTCCGTCCATCATCTGCCTGTCGAATCTGCCCTCGGCTAAAAACAACGCCGGTATATCTATATCCTCGGGACAGGGAAGACACTTCATACATTGACGGCAGACATAATTCCCCAGTTCCGGAGATTTGGTAATCAGTTTTATCAATTCTTCATCGGCCAGCGGGGTTTTATGAATAAGGCTCAAATCCTTTTCCAGTTGTTCCATCGAGTTGATGCCACTGACGATGGTTGTAACAGGAAACCTCTTCGTATACCTGAAGGCGTACTCAGCATTCCTCCAGAGATATCCATCCGCTAAAGTTTTCATGGCCAGAATGCCGATATCATTTTCCGCTGCATACGGTATAACTTCACTCTCTATCTCGGGGAAGTTGAATCTGTCATAATAGTTTATTCCTGTCATGAAAAGATCAAAGGGATACTCTTTCAAAGCCTTCAGCAACGTTCCGCTATAACCGTGACTCGTTATACCGACGTACCTTATAAATCCCTTTTTTTTAGCCCACTCGATCAGTTCCAGAGAACCGTCTTCCCTTTTTATTTTCTCCCAATCGTCATCTCTTGTAACGCTGTGTAAAAAAAGAATGTCTATATTTTCCCTGTTCAGATTCTTCAAACTCTGCATCAGCTCATTTTTGGCGGTTTCCGCATCTCTTGCCTCCGTCTTCGTTGCCACGATGATTCCATTTTTTGGCAGAATTTTTCCGAGTTTTCTCTCCGATAACCCGTTTCCATAAGAATGGGCGGTTTCAATATAATTCCCCCCCGAATCCAGAAAAGCTTTTACTATGTTCCTGACTGTATGAAAGTCAACTTCCAACAGGTGAAAGCCACCCAAACCAAGTAACGACAAATTTAACCCCGTTTTTCCCAGTTTTCTGTATTCCATATTTTTCACCTCATGTTTTCTATGGAACAATTATACATCTAAATTATTATCGGGCAAAAGAAAACTTCGTTAAAAAACCTGGAGTACAAATGAAAAAGAAACTTGAGTGATATAATTATTCAGAAGAAACGGCAAAAATCGCTGATTTAAATCACTAATCATTCTAGTCTTATTTTTTTACAGGGGGATTGTTATGGGTGAAAAAGAAAGATTGATAAAATCTCTTGATCTGAATATGATTGAAAGTGGTGTTTTTTGGGGAAAAAGCACGGGAAGCAGAGTCGTAGAACTCGACCCAATCGTCTGTATCTCGACAGAAGTTCCGATTCCGGAACTGAACATGGTCTATTCAACAAGACCTTCGCGATCAAAAATAAAAACGCTCGTGAAGGATACGATTTCATATTTCAACGCGATGAAAAAACCTTTTTTCTGGTGGGTGGTGCAAAATAACTTCACCGAAGAATTGAAAAATTTGTTCGATGAAAACAATATGAAGCTGAGGGCTACCTCGTCAGCGATGAGTTTGGATCTCAATAACGATATTGAATCAAAATCCACAAATGATGATTTCATAATCAGAAAAGTGTGCAGTAAACAGGAACTGGATGATTTTGCGGATGCTTCATATCTTGGATTTGAAGTGGAAGAAGAAAACGAATGTCTTTTCAAAAACTTCATAGTAAAAATGAGATATGATTCTCCAAGGCAGGAATTGTACACCGGATATTATAAAAGCAAACCGATATGCACCGGGTTGATATATATTGAAGGTGGAGTGGCTGGATTGTACTGGATATCAACCGTACCGGATTATCGTAAAAAAGGATTCGGCCTCTCGTTGACATCTCATATACTGGAACAGATAAAAAAGAGAGGAATAAAAACGGCCGTTTTAAACTCGTTCAAAGCGGGAAGTAATCTGTATAGAAAAATGGGATTCGAAGAGCTGGCGAAGGTCTACTTGTATTCTTTAGAAGCTTGATTTCCCGGTATGAAAATGAAATTTCGATATGGGTCATTCGCGTTTCTGTCATATAATCTTTGTGATAGGAAATGAATTTTTTGAAAAAATATCACCGGAGGAAATTAAATGATTCCAAAAAAATATGAGTTTGAAATCAGAATAAATCCAAAGAAGGAATTCATCAAAGTCGAGGGTATCGTTCATTTAATAAACAACGATTGTGAAAAGAAGACTTTTTTCGATCTGCACAACTCCTTCGAGATTGAAAACTTATTCATAAACGATGAACAGACGCACGTATTGTATTCCGAAAAGTTGAAGCATCGTCTTTTAAATCCGGCTGCCAGAAGGCACTATATCGAAATTCCGGATAAAAGAGAAATCAAAATGAGAATTTATTATTCGGGAAAGTTAGTCTGTATTCCGGAATTCGATGAAGAGAGCAAAGAACTCTTTCTGGACGATCGAATAAATGAGCAGAGAATAGAACTGGCCTCATATTCAACATGGTATCCACAGTTCAGTGAATTCGGCAAAAGTTTCATATATGATATCGTTCTGAATATTCCAAGTGACTTCAAAACCGTTTCCCAGGGGAAATTAATAATGGAAAGAACTTTCAACAATAAAGTCATAAAAAGATGGCAATGTGAAAATGCTTCAGATATCGTTATTCTGGGTAGCAAAAATTTTAAAGTTATCGAGAAAAAAACGGAGACGGTGAATTATGAGGCATATTTTGAAGACCTTCCGGAAGATTTCATCCGGAAAGATTTCATGCAAACATCACAGATATACGCTTATTTTGAAGAAAAAATAGGAAAACCAATCGATGAAAAAATTTCATTCAAGAAAGTTTTCTCCCCGAAAAAATTCGGTCAGGGGGCATATCAAAGAGGAGAAATGACCGTATTTTCTCAGGGATATATTCTGGGTTTATTGAAAAATAATTCCGATCTGCCCTTTTTGAAGCACAACGCTCACGAACTGGCGCACATGTGGTGGCATTTCTCAAAAGGGAAACATGACTGGATAAATGAGGCATTCGCGGAATTTTTCAGTCTGCTGGCGGTGAAGAATGTTAATCATTATGATTTTAAAAAGCTGGTAGAAAAGGATAAAAAAGCTTTAAAAACCGTTGATGAAAGGGCCCATTGTCTTTATGAGTATCCTTTATCCAATCTCGGTGACGGAACGAAAATAAGATATATAAAGGGCGCTTTGTTGCTCAACGAAATTTATGAACACGTTAAAGAAGAAAGATTTTTTGAATTGTGCAGAGAGTTTTACAACCTCTCCAGATCGACTGATACCACCTCACATGATTTTGAAGAGTTCTGGACGAATCGTGTGCCCGATCTGAAAAACATCATCGGGATATGGCTTCATTCTCCAGGGAGTGCTCCGTTATGATTGTTAATAGTGGATTACGTTGATTGTTCTTGACAGATCTTTTATATATGGTATAATTATATTTGAACAACCTGAAATAGGTTGTTTTTTATTTGTCAAAATACCCGCCGAATTTATTATCCTCGCCGTTCCGAATTACCTCTGAATAATAAATACGATTCATAAACTGATTACTCAAGGCAGTTTTTAAAGCTCATACTTTTTAACGATGAGTGGTAACTTAAAGAATGAAAGTTCCATGTATAATTATAAAAGCTCATCCGAAACTTCTTCATATTTAAATACAGAATAAATCGTATCCACCACGAAGGGGATTTAAAGGAGAGTTTAATAATTTAGTTCTGGCAAAACAGTTCAATTGTATACTTATAACTAACGGATTGATTTATAAAAAATTTCTGAGTGATACGGGAGTATAAAAATGTATAAAATGTTTATTGTGGATCTCGATGATACGCTTTTAGACGAAAAAAAGAAAATTTCGGAAACAGATAAGAAAGCGATAAAAAAATTACGTGACAGTGGAATTCTCTTCACTGTTTTTACAGGCAGAGAATACCATCTGGCCAAAGATTATATCGAAGAGCTGGACATAGATATCCCCTTTGTCTTACACAACGGTGCATTGATAACAAATAGAGAAAAAGAAATTTTCCTGAAAAAGACTATTTCCAGAGAAGATACCATTAAAATCATAAAAGAGGCGAAAAAAAATGATCTCAATATTTTCGTCCATTCGAACTTTATAGATCTTCCCGATCTTCTGACGGATTTCAACTTGAAAACGCTGACGCCGTTCACTCCTTTCATAGTGAGTCAAATAGATAGAATAGAAATAGTGGATGATTTAATCGGAGCGGTTGAAAAAACCAAAGGAGCTGCACATATAGCCGTAAACGGCTATGAAAAGAACATAATAAACCTGATAAAATTCACCCAAAATCAGATGTACGGAAAAATAGAATGGACATACACCGGAACGATTGAGGACTGGTCATTCCATCAATATTACTGGAATATATTTCCTGAAAAGGAAAAACTTCATGAGATGTTCGATTCGGAACTTCACAAATGGGGATACAGTTATCTTTCATCTATTGGAGTCACGAAGGGTGAGGCACTCGATTATTTTTTAGATAAATTCAATTTAAAAGAAGAGGAAGTTGCTTTCATAGGTGATGGTTATAACGATATACCGCTGATGAAAAGGGTTGGGATGCCGATCGCGGTTGCCAACGCCGTTGATGATGTAAAAAGTGTTTCAAAAATGACCGTCAATACGAATAAAAAAAATGGGGTTTCCGAAGCGATAAACAGGTTGTTTTTCAACAAGTGAAAAGACCGGTATTTTTTTATGTTCCATGATTCACACATCGAGAAATATGAGAAAAAAGTTCTTTGAAAAAGATCTTTTATCCTTGTTCACCTTACAGAACTTCACTTCAACAGTTTTTTCACATTGCATGAAGTTGAAAAACAAATATCGAAAAAATCATCGGCACAACAGTTCTATGACAGAGGAGTTTGACCCGGTATCGTTTCCGTGATTTTTCGATAAAACCAGAACTTTCACATCAAGAAACGAATATATTTTCCTTTATAATCTTCCGGAGTATATCCTGTGAAAACTCGTAATCCCTCTATTCAATCGAAAAGTGTGATTACAGAAAAGGACAGAAGAGTATGAGTGATAATAAACCTCCCCGACACCGCGCTCAACGATAGCGAAAATCGGGTGAAATATTATCGGGAAAAACCCGGTGAAGAAGAAAAATCGCAAAAACGGTATTCGACCGAAAAGTGTGTATGTTGTGCTGGGGAAAACTGTCCGGAAATATGAACGGAGGAAAGAATTTTTCCCCCGTTAAAATTCTATTCCCTTCCTTGCAATAACTCCCTTTTGATAATAATGTTTTATTTCTTTCATTTCAGTTACCAGATCCGCCCTGTCTATAAGATTTTGAGTCGCCTTCCTCCCGGTGAGAATCAATTCTGTCTGTACCGGTTTTTTATCAATAAGTTTTATAATATCTTCTTCGGTGAAGAGTTCAAAAAAAAGGCCTATGAATATTTCATCGAAAATCACCACATCGTATTCGCCGCTTTCCAGAATAGCCAGCCCCCTTTCATATCCTTTTTTCGCTGCTTCACTGTCTTCGGGAGTCGGTTTGTTTCTGATAAAGCAGCCCCTTCCGAATTGTTCGATAACGATATTTGGAAAATATTCCGGAAGTTTCAATTCAGAATATTCCATTCCCTTGATGAATTGCCCCATAAAAACCTTTTTCCCCGCACATGCAGCCCTGACGGAGAGCCCCAGTGCAGCAGTCGTTTTACCCTTGCCGTTTCCCGTATAGATGTGAATGTATCCTTTTTCCATGATGAACCTCCTCTTTAAAGAATTATACTTTATCACCGGAAATTTTTGGTAAGATGTAATTATAATACATAATGTGGAGGTGTTTTTGGTGAGTTATCCTGAATGGAAGGTTATGACTAACAGATGCTGGGATGAAATGGGCGAAGAGGCTGTCTCCGATCAGAAAAAGGGAATACCAAAACCGGAAATTTTAAAAAAATATGGATCCCGGGAAATTATAAAATTACCGGAACCGAAATCCGATATTCTGAACGGAAAGGATTTGATACAAATAATATGGGATAGAAGAAGTGTGAGGGTCTACAAAGATGAATCGGTAGCCCTGGAAAAATTAGCCTTTGTATTATGGGCAGGACAGAGAGTGAAAAAAATTTTCAAAGAGGGACTGGCTTCGTTCAGAACGGTCCCGTCGGCAGGTGCCAGGCACCCGTTTGAAAGCTACATCTTCGTGAGAAATGTTGTTGGCCTGGAAATGGGGCTTTATCATTATCTGGCCAATGAACATAAACTCGAATTGATAAAAAAGGGAGATTTCAAAAACGAGATTGCCGCTGCCACACTGGGTCAGATGTTCGTGGGAAGTGCACCATTCACTTACATTCTTACAGCCATTCCCTACCGTACGGAGTGGAGATACGGAAGATTTTCACCAAAACTGGTTCTACTCGATGCGGGACATGTGCTGCAGAATATTTATATAGCGTGTGAGGGAGTCGGCTTAGGAACATGTGCCATCGATGCCTTCAGCGATAAATCGATGAATGAAGTCATGGATCTGGATGGGGAAGAAGAATTCGTCGTTTATCTGGCACCGGGGGGAATTCCTAAAAAATAAATTCAAAGGAAATTATAAGGTTACTCTAAGTTTATTTTAAGCTGTGAATATTAAAGTATTCACGTAACGACAAACTTGGAGGTGGTAAACAGTGAAAAAATTATTAGTACTATTACTGGCGGTAGTTTCAATTGGGACATTCACATTGGCTGCGCCGACCGAAGTGGCAAAATTATCGGGAGAAGTGGCACTTTTAGATATTTTTAACAGTATAGATCTGACACAGGAACAGGCGAAAACTATTTATGATGCTCTGAATGAAAAAATTACGGAGAGAGATGCACATCAAGCGGAGTTAGTTGGATTGCTTGAGGATTATAAAGCGGCATTACTGGATGGGACCGAAGAAGAAATAGCTGCGGCAAAAACGGCACTTTATGAATTCAGAGTTCAAAGCAGAGAAACATTCGAAAACAGCGCTGGCTTGATGAATGTACTAAAAGATACCCTTACTGTCAATCAGGTCGAAAAGATAAACATATATTTTACGGACAAAATTGCAGAAAGATACGGACAAACCGGTGCAGCAATTCAGCAGAAAGTCAAAGGAAAAATAAACGCAGTGACTCCTCAGATGAACAACAAAAAACTGGTAGGAAATGCAGTACAATTCGGCACAGGTAATTTATTCGGCAAGTTTGGACCTTTCAATGAAAATGGAACGGAGTCTTTGGGAATTTTAATGAATACACTCGCTGAGTACGCCGGAATAGAATAAGAGAATAATACACACAGCATTAACGCCCGCCCTGTTAGCGGGCGTTTGTTATTGAGCACATTTTGTGTTATAATGGATAAAGACTTAGAATCAGTGAAAGGTTCGTTTTCATGTGTCTAAAAAATAATATTTTAAGGAGATGATAAAAATGAAATTGGGTTTTATTATCCCTGATTATTCTTGTGAAAAGAGGGTAGCACTTTTACCGGAGCACATCTTGGACTTTAAAAATGAAATTTATATCGAAAAGGGATTCGGTAAATTTCTGGGTATATCCGACGAAGAATATGAGAAAAAGGGTTGTAAAATTTTAAAGCGAGATGAGATCTTTGAAAAGTGTGAAGCAGTTTTTTCTTTGAAGTTGATTCAAAAAGGTGATTATGAAAAAATCAGAAGGGGCCAAATAATAGTAGGTTGGACTCATCCATATGCTTCCGGGAAGGAATTTTGTGAAAATGTGGGAAAACAAAAGGATTGTATAATTATCGATCTGGAAAACACACATCCCAGAATTTACAGGAAAGAAAGGGAAGTCAACAATATCTATCTGGAAAGAAATTTTGTGTGGAAAAACAGCTATATAGCGGGGTATTCCTCTACGATTCACGGTTTTATGTCTTTTGGACTGATACCTAACTCCAGTATCAAGGTGGCAGTACTATCCGCGGGAAATGTAGCCCAAGGAGCGATAGCTGCCGTTAACAAACTGGGTGCGGACGTGAGATTGTACTACAGAAGTACGATGAAAGAATTCAAAAAAAATATGGGTCAGTACGATGTGATAATAAACGGAATAGAGCTTCAGGGTACCGATGAACCTATCATTTCAAATGAAGATTTGAAACATCTGAAGAGCGGATGTTTCATAATAGATGCGGCAGCAGATACGGGAAGGACCATAGAAGCTTCCAGACATACCACCATCACCGATCCGATATACCCGTATGAAAATGTTTTTATTTATGCCGTGAGCAACTCGCCTTCTATTTTTTACAAAACGAGCAGCTATGAAATCAGCAAGGCTTTTTCAAAGAACGTATATAAAAGAGATATAAAGGATTTTGTAGATTTGTTATAAGAATTATATATTCTAATAACATATATTAAAACAATCTTAATCTTTTTCTCTTGACATGCACGGTAAAAAAGTAATATTATATATATGTAATATGCATATAAATATTATTTGTTAGGAGGTGCAGAAAAATGCCAGGTTTTGATGGTAGAGGTCCAGAAGGAAAAGGACCGATGACAGGAAGAAGATTGGGATACTGTAACAAAGATTTAAGAGATGAAAGATATGATGATGAAGCAGAAAGAGATATTGTCAGACCCAGATATACTCCGGGAAGAAGATGTGCAGGTAGAGGACGTGGTAGAGGATCAGGTTGCGGAAGAGGAAGAGGGTTTGGCAGAGCATACAGAGATCAGTAAAGCGAGAGCCCGAGAAATAGGGCTCTTTTTTATAATTATTTAAATAACTCCACTTATCGCCCTCGTTGGACATCTTGACTGGCACAGGCCACAACCGAAACACTCTTCAATATCAACAGCTACCCCTTCGGGAGTCATAGTTAAAGCATAATAGGGACAGGCCCTGACACAGAGTCCACATTTAACACATTTATCGCTATTTATCACCGGAGTTTTCTTTAAAAATTTTTCTTCCGGATTCGAGTCTTTTGCAATACCTATTATATCCTTGATATCTTTATAACCGAGTTTTTTCAGTTCCTGAGGAAGATTGTTTATTATTTCGGAATAAATATTTTTTCCCTTTATCATAGCAGCGGAAAGTAATTGAATACCGCTGGCACCAGTCATCATAAATTCTATAACATCTTTCGCAGAACTTATTCCTCCGACTCCTATTATGGGAAGTTCACAACACTTTGCCACCCTTTTCACCAGAGCAAGGGACAATAATTTTATCACCGGCCCGGAAATCCAGCCGAACCCGTTTAAACTCCCCAGAGGAGAAGATTTTTTGTTCACGTTCAAAGGATAAACCGGGCCGAGAGAGTTCATTATAACTATCCCGTCTCCATTGGCTTCCTGAACAGCCTCCGCCATTTTTTCCGGATTGGGAATGGTCGGATCGAACTTGATGAATACGGGCTTATCCGAATGAGATTTGACGGAGTCAATTATTCGTTTGAACAGATCCACATCTTCCGAAACATAATGAGTTGAAATTTCAAATGCATCGGCAAATTTTGCCAGTCTTGGAGATAAATGAGCCAGTTCTTCAGGAGAATATCCCATACTTATGATGAGTGGAATTTTACTGACAGCCTTATACGCGGGCAAAATTTCGGATTCCCATTTATCCGGACCGTATTCGGACCAGAGCTCGGTATTTAAGATAAAGTTATTGTCTCCGATAATACAGGGTCTTGGAACTTCAGCCGCCTTTGTAGAAATGGTTTTAGTCACCATGGCACCAAGGCCGGTATTCTCGAGTTTAATCATTTTATTCAGATCACCCGTTAACGGCCCGGAGGCGGGCATTACAGGATTACTGAGTTTTAATCCGGCCAAATTTACTTTCAAATTCACAGCTCATTCCCCCCCCTGACTCTTTTCCATAATTCCTTTGAAATTTTTCTGCTCCTGTCGTAAATATCGTCTGAATCGACAAAAACGGGTGTTCCTCCGCTTAAAGCTTTTTTACCGTTTATGTAGACGTCTTTTATGTTTAAATTTTCGATCACACCGAAGAAAAAATGGTTCATGAAATTTTCGTGATCAATCGGAGTGGGAGAGTTGTAATCGGCGATTAAGAAATCGGCCCTGTAGCCTTTTTTAATCTTTCCCAGTCTGACATTGAAGATTTTTTCAGCTATGGCATAGTTATTTTTGAAAAACGTTTCCCGTAAATTTTCCGGAGAACTCACGGTCGCTTTCTTTTTCTTCTGATGCGGACTCAATATAAAAAATCTCAAATCATGTGAGAGATTGGAACCGTAGCCGTCATTTCCCACTACCACCGGTATTTTATTTTTTTCAAATTTCGGCCAGTAAGATATTCCAACCCCGTTGTTCATATTTGACTGGGCGTTTATCGCGATATATCCTCCAGTTTTTCTGATTATTTCCATCTCATCATCGTTTATTCTTATACAGTGGGCATAAATTGAATTCTTTCTCGTCAAATTATACTTCTCGAATCTCTCTATTATTCTTTTTCCATATTTATCTTTGCACATTTCTTCATCTTCCGGCCCTTCCGCAACGTGAACGTGTACGGGTACATCATCTATCTCAGAAATCCTCTTCAGCGTCCTGTTGCTGAGCGTGAAAGATGCATGGAGCCCCATCATTACGGATCTCATTTCATTATTCTTCCCGATTTGAGAAACGTTCTCTTCGATCTCCTTCACCGCTCTGTCTTTACCGTCTCTGTCCGATACTTCGAAACACGAACTGCATCTCAACCCCACTTCATTCACTCCCCCAAAAATTGCATCGAGTGAATTTTCTATCGCGTATGGCGAGGAATGATGGTCAAATATCGAAGTTACTCCGGCCTTGAGGGATTCAATCGCATAGACGTATGAACTCATCTTAATGTCTTCAAGCAGAAGTTTTTTGTCCAGTTTCCACCACAGCTGTTCCAGAATTTGAGTAAA
>JASGMR010000070.1 GCA_030156385.1 Kosmotogales bacterium | reverse complement strand
GTATCCATACTCATGAAATATTGATTCGGCATATTCCAGTTTTTTTATAAAAAGATCCCCTGTAACCCCAGATGAAGGTGCACATACTCCTATCACATCTCCCGGTTTTATAGAATTCGGAATTTTCATTTCATTTTCCTCCTTTTATTCAAATACAAAATGTTCGATAGAACCGATCTTCGTTATTTGTATTTCCATTTATAACACATTTCCGTACTTTTCTAAATTTATCTCTGTTTGTTTTCCTTGGCACCTCTATATTTGAATGATTTTGATACCATGGAGTAATAATCACCTTTATCCACACCGATCTTATTTCCACATACGGAACAAACCAGACATTCTCCCCTCTCCTCTATATTGAACTTATCGGTAATTCTATCTTTATAACATTTGAGTACCTCTCCTTTTCCTATTTTCAAATATCTGAACAATTTTCCCTTACATTTTGAACATTTCAATGTGAGCATTTAAAACATCTCCTGTTTTTTACTCTATCATAATTATATATAAACAATCCCAATAATAAAATTTTTTATAATTTATTGGAGATGAAAAATGGAAATACTTTTAAAACCAATCGGGTTTATCTATACTTCTTTTGAAAATAAAAATCAAACTCCCCCTCAAGTACATCTTTTAACGGGCACAAAATGAGAAATAAGAATATTCAAAAAATATGAAGAAGAACCGGAAGATCCGGAGAAGTTTTCATATATTATTTTGACTTTTTATCTGAACAAGATAAATGAATATAAATTAAAATTCATTCCAGGAGTTTCAAATAAAATTTGTGGAGTTTTTTCAACAAAATCACCTTTCAGGCCCGATCATATTGGATTGGCGGTCGTAAAATTATTGAACATTCACAAAAACGCCATTAAAATTGAAGAGATTGATGTTTTAAATGAAACCCCGCTACTGAATATAAAACCCTATACTCTCAGCTTCGATTATATAAAAAATAATACCTGATTATTGTTATTTTTTTAATATATATATTTAATATCACAAAAAGTAAACTGACAATTAATTGAACCAGAGTTTTTTTGTTTTATAATTAACTGTAGTTTATCTATATTTTCTGAGAAGGGCTTCACTTTGAGAGAAGATATTTTAAAAAGAGAAGATAATTTCGATAAAAAATTACTTTTTATAATAGTTATGAATATAATAATGTACTGGATGGTTTTCCCGGCGTTATTATTGTTTTTTACCTCATTTTTATTTATTGGAAAACCAAATTTCTGGCTCACCATTCCAGGTGTTTCATCGATTATTCTGGGATTATTATTTTCATTCTGGGCAACGGGCGATTTGTTCTTCGGAGGATATGGGCTCCCATTAAAATACAGCCCAACAAAAAGACTGGTGAAAGATGGTATGTACTCCGTGTGCAGGCATCCACTTTATCTCGGATTTTCACTTTATCTTTTGGGATTGTTCTTTTTAAATGTAACTTCAATGGGATTAATCATATACCTGATTTATCTCGGAGTTCTCGCAATAATAATCATTAAGGAAGAAAGAGAATTAAGAGAAAGATTTGGAAAAAATTACGACGAATACATAAATAATACCCCCATTTTTTTCCCAACAGGAAGTTATAATTCCGGAGTTTGTCCATCATTGGTATGGATGTTTCTTTTTCTTGCGGGAAAATTTGTTTCAACATTCGTTTACAGAATTAAGGTAATCGGTAGAGAAAATATTCCCGATGAGGATTTTTTGCTTATCAGCAATCACACCAATTTCTTTGATCCGGTTTTTATAATTTGCAGATTGAATAAATACATAAGATTCACCGCTTCCGATCACTTTTATCAGAGGATACATTATATTTTCAAATTCACCGGATCAATTCCCATAAAGAGATGGGATACGAGTGCAAATTCCATACTGAAGCTTTTGAGAATCTCAAAGGAAGGAAATATCGTTGGTTTTTTTCCTGAAGGAACGAGAATCTGGGACGGAAGACCGTACGTTCCTAAAGAAGGTATAATGAAACTTATGAACATGCTAAAAAAACCTATTGTGGCTGTGAGGATAAATGGAGGACATTTGAATCAACCAAGATGGAAAAACGGATTCAACAAAACTTCCATGGAAATTGTTGTGGAGCGAATCGACGATCCCGAAGCAGCAATTGATTTTTCTTTATCTAAAAAATCTTACAATCCGGAAAACATTTATCCCGACTACAGGGGTGTTGAAAATTATATATGGGCATGTCCAAAATGCGGAAATTTAAAATTCAGGAGTAAAAAAGATAGTATTTTTTGTCCTCAATGTGGTTTTGAAGATATAAAACCTAACATAGAGAAAGTACAGCAATATCATGATTCTCTCCCTGAAAAATTCAAAAACGGTACATTGATCGATAAAGCCAAAAGGATTAATATCAGGGGAAAAGATATAATAGATAAAATCTATAAATTTGAGCTTAACGATGAAGGTCTATTTATAAATGATGAAAAAATCGAAGTGGATTTAATGATGATAGACGGATATTCTGATTTTTACATTTATAAAGACAGGAAAATGAAGGGATTTCGTTTTCAAAAAACTAAAGCGCTAATGTGGAAAGAAATGATCGAAATCAAATGTAACGTGAAAAGGAACAGGTATATTTTTAGAGATAAATAATTTTTGTTATTCAGACAGAATGGTGGAAAGTGTTTTTTGGTTATATACGACGACAAGAAATTTAAAAAAAATGTATATACAAACAGAATAATTTTTTCGTTTAGCCTGATTTTTATGATGGTTATTATGCCATTGTTGTTCATACTTTTTTCCAATGTTCTTTTCCCCTGGAGATTCTCTTCACCGCTTACGAATATTATAGGTTCAATTTTCATAGCAGCAGGGATATTTTACGCCTTTATCTCAATAGGAGACATATATTTCACGGGTTGGGGAACCGCATTCATAGTTAATCCCCCAAAAAGAGTTGTAAAATCCGGTGTATATTCCCAATGCCGTCATCCGTTTTATTTTGGCTTTTCATCTTATATTCTCGGATTATTTTTGGTAAATGCAAATATATTGCTCATACCGATTTACTTGATATACCTGTTTGTAATACTTATTAAGACATATTCGGAAGAAAAATCGCTGAAAAAGAAATTTAAAGAAGAGTATGAAGAATATGCAAAATCAACCCCCATTTTTATTCCGATTAAAAAATATATAAAAGGAAGATGCCCTTCAATTTTTTTCCTTATACTCTATTTTTTTGCAAAACCTCTGCTCGCCATTATATTCCGATTCAAAATTGAAGGAAGAGAAGAAATCCCAGATGAAAACTTTGTGGTAATCTCCAATCATGGTAATTTCATCGATCCTGCTTTTGTTATGTATGCTTTAAACAAATATATCAGATTCAGTGTTTCTGAAAATTATTATAAAAGATTTCCTTTTTTAATGAATGTAGGTGGAGCAATATCGATAAAAAAACATGAAAAAGATCCGGGAGCACTCATGAATATGATAAGACTTTCAAGAGAAGGAAATATCACTGGGTTTTATCCGGAGGCCACCAGGACATGGGATTCGAGACCATTAGAACCAAAATATGGAATATCGAAATTATTGAAAATTCTGAATTTACCAATTATCTCAATAAGAATGAAGGGTAATCATCTCTCAATGCCAAAATGGTCAAAAAAATTCGGAGTGTCAAAGATAGAAATAAAAATAAAAAGATTTTATGATCCTGAGGATGCCATCAGATTCTGTCTTTCTATGGATGTTTCAACTCCGGAAGAAACTTATAAAGATTACAGCGGTATAGAAAAATATTTATGGGCCTGTCCAAAATGCGGAAGTTTAAAAATTAAAGGTTCAAAGGAAAAAATAGAATGTGAGGACTGTGGCTTTTCTTTGACAAAACCAAAAATAAAGGATTTGTGGAAATACCATGATTCTTTGAGTGATAAAGTAAATCTTCCATTAAAGGATTTTGCAAAAAAAATTGACATTTATAAAAAGGAAACAGGGGAAAACGTTAAAATTGAACTCACAGATAAAGGGCTCTTAATAGATGATAAACCCGTCGACATTAAAACCGTTATAATGGATGGAAATAAAGATATACACATATATATTAACGGACACTTACAGGGGTATTCATTTGAAAACACGAATGCTTTAATGTGGAAAGAAATGATTAAAAAGGTTTATGGATTATAATTTTTTTAAACTACATCTATCGATGAATTTAATCTTTATCTTTTCTTTTTCCGGTTTCCCCCCAATCATCATTCTAAGTAACATTTTTACCGCCCTTTTACCAAATTCTTCCTTTGGATGTACAAATGTAGAAAAATTCAATAATGAAGCAAAAGTTGAATCATCAAAGGATATTAACGAAAGATTTTCCGGAATTCTAAGCCCAATTTTTCTCATAGCCATTTCCGTTTGAAGAGCTATGGAATCATTTATGCAGAAGATTCCTGTAGGTCTTTGCCGTACAGGTAAGGATAATATTGAATTGGAGAGTTTTACAGCTATTCCGGATTCTTCAGGCTCATAAAAAGGTTGTTCAATTATAAAACCGATTTTTTCCCCTCTTAAATAATCCACAAATCCATCCTTTCTTCTTTGAGCAGGCTCATGAATAGCTTTATAAAGAACAGCCAATTTTTTGTGATTGTTTTTTAAAAATTCTTCCGCCGCTCTCTGACCACATTCATAATCGTTTAAAATCAAATTGCCCGCACTATCTACCCCTATATCGCTGTTTATTATTACAACGGGGATAGTTTTCGATATTTCTCTTATTAAATTCTTATTACATTGATCTGTTGCACTGTATACTGGATCTACAATCATTCCATTAACTCCTTCTAAAAACCATCTTTTTATTATCTGTGCTTCTTTTTGTGGATTTTCGTTTGCGTTTCCAAGTAAAATATTATATCCGTTTTCTGATAATTCCTTTTCAGCTCCCAGTGTAATCATTGGAAAAATATAACTGTTCAGATTCTGCACAATTATTCCTACTGTACCTGTATATTCTCTTTTTCTATGATTATCACTGATAAAAGTTCCTCTGCCACGTATTCTCTTTATGAATCCATCTATTTCAAGATTTTTCAACGCCACCCTTACCGTCTGTCTGCTCACTTTAAATTTTTTGCATAATTCATTTTCGGAAGGAATCTTTTCTCCGTCTTTCCATTCACCCAAAATGATTTTCTGCAAAATAAAATTTTTAATAACTTTATGTTTTATATTTTTATTGATTTTTCTGCCTCCATTATCTTCAGTATATGCATTATACTATTTTAACTATTTTTTATAAAAGAAAAGAGATGTAAATGGTACGTACCTATAATGAAAAAATCAGATTTTTTATCTTTTTTGCCTTTTTTTAAAATTGATATAAAGATATTTTTTCTGATAATTTTATATGAATAGAGAAGAAAATTTTCCATAATCATTAATATTGTTGAATATTCGGAAATAATCAAATTGTACGTACTTATGAAAAAATATTAATAAATGTTAAGATATGTATGTACAACTTCAAAATTCCAAATTCATTTTTAGGAGGTTATAATTAATGAAAAAACTAGTAGCTTTAGTATTGATTCTTTTTGTATTTGTATCCATGAGTTTTGCTTTGAAAGTGGGGATCACGTTTATGACAACAAACAATCCTTTCTTTATAGCGATGCTGGATGCTGTTAAAGCAGATGTTGAAGGAGAACTCGGTGGAACAGTATTAGTTTCAGACGGTCAATTTGACGTCGCAAAACAAACCGCTGACGTTGAAGATATGATCATTAAAGGTATTGATCTTCTTCTATTCAATGCGGTCGATTCAGATGCAGCTGAAGAGGCCGTAACAATGGCTAAAGAGGCGGGGATACCCGTTGTATGTCTGGACGTCGATGCGGCTGGCCCGAGAGATATGTTTATAGGTTCAGATAATTATTTGGCCGGAGTATTGTGTGGTGAGTATACAGTCAAGAGACTCGATGGTAAAGGTAAAGTAGCTATTATAAACGGAACTCCTATCACATCTGTTAGAAATAGATATCAAGGGTTCAAGGACACAATAGCAAAATTCCCCGGAATTGAAATCGTTGCCGAACAGAACGGAGAAACGAATCTTACAAAATCATTGGAAGTCACGGAAAATGTATTACAGTCACAGCCCCATATTGATGCTATTTTTGGTATAAACGATCCTACAGGTTTAGGCGCACTGGCTGCCGTGGAATCGGCAGGAAGAGAAGGCAAACTTTTCATAACCGGTGTTGACGGATCCCCGGATGGTGTTTCGGCTATAGTTGATGGTACGGCCTTTGTAATGACTGCGGCTCAGGACCCTGCACAAATAGGACACTTGGGAGTAGAATACGGATTGAAAATCCTAAACGGAGAAGAAGTTCCTGATATACTCAGAGTTCCTGTTAAAGAAATCACCATTTTAAATGCGGAAGGATTCAGTTGGTAATTAAATAATTAAATTCTAAAAAATGATAAAAAGAGGCCCTATTAAAAAGTAGGGCCTTTTAATCAGTTATTTGGAAGGAGAGTACAACACATGGAAAATATCCTCGAAATGAAGAAAATCAACAAACAATTTTTTGGCGTTAAAGCTCTTGATAATGTGGATTTTTCCGTTAAAAGAGGTGAAGTTCATATTTTAATCGGAGAAAACGGTGCGGGAAAATCTACTTTAATGAAAATTTTGTCCGGTGCATATCATATGGATTCGGGTACAATAAAATTCGACGGTGAAGAACTGCACATATCAAATCCTCATTATATTCAAAATAAAGGAATTTCAATCATCTATCAGGAATTCAATTTGATTCCGGAAATGAGTATTGCTGAAAATATTTTTTTAGGGAGGGAACCGAAGAAAAAAACCGGTCTTATTGATTGGAAAAAAATGAGAGAAGAAACAAAAGACCTCCTGAATAAATTAGAACTCGATGTAGATCCGAAAACAATTGTAAAAACATTGAGCGTTGCACAGCAACAATTCGTTGAAATCGCAAAAGCTCTTTCTTTTGGAGCAAAATTAATTATTATGGATGAGCCATCCGCCACACTGACCCCAAAAGAAATTGAAAGATTATTTTTGGTCATCAAAGAATTAAAAGAACATAATGTTTCAATCATATATATTTCCCATCATCTGGATGAAGTATTTCAAATCGGTGATAGTCTGACTGTATTGAGAGATGGAAAATTAGTAAATTCATTATCGGTCACCAGTACAAATAAGAACGAAATAATCAAAATGATGGTTGGGAGAGAACTCAAAAACACTTATCCGAAAAGAAGTTCAAAACCAGGAAAAACGCTTTTGGAAATTAAAAATCTTTCTAAAAAAAATGTTTTGAAAGATATAGAATTCACTTTGCATGAAGGTGAAATATTGGGAGTTGCAGGTCTTGTAGGCTCAGGAAGAACAGAAATGGCGCGGGCAATTTTTGGCGCAGATTCAAAGGACTCCGGAGAAATCACATTAAATGGTAACGATTTGAAAATTAACTCTCCTAAAGATAGTATTAAAAACAAAATAGGCCTGTTACCGGAGGATAGGAAAAGGCAGGGGGTTGTGCTAGGCATGTCCGTGAAAAGCAACATTTCACTCGCTTCTCTTGAAAGAGTTATAAAAAGAATACTTATAAATGGAAAACTTGAACAACAAAAAGTCGGGCATTATTTCGACATCTTAAAAATAAAGGCTCCAAATCAAGATGTACTGATACAGAGTTTAAGCGGCGGAAATCAACAAAAAGTCGTTCTTGCAAAATGGCTATTCACAGACTGCGATATTTTCATTTTCGATGAACCCACCAGAGGGATAGATGTAGGTGCCAAATACGAAATATATCAACTCATGAATAAACTCACCGACCATGGAAAGGCTATAATAATGATTTCATCAGAAATGCCTGAAATAATAGGAATGAGTGATAACGTGATCGTTATGCATAATGGCGAAATTACAGGTAAATTCAAACGAGAGGAATTAACTCAGGAAAAAATTATGACCAGTGCTGCGGGGGAGGTAAACTAAATGGGAGCCACAAAAAACTCTTTAGAAAAAAGGGGCTTTTTCGACAAACTCAACAATTCATATTATAAACCGGAAATATATGCCGCAATAGGATTATTTGGATTAAGTATAATTTTATCATTTGCTTCGGAATACTTTTTAACAGCCAACAACATTATAAATCTATTCAGACAGGTTTCTCTCAATGCGATAATTGCCTGCGGTATGACATTTGTTATATTAACTGGAGGTATTGATCTTTCAGTAGGTTCTATTGTGGCTGTTACAGGTACTTTTATAGCCGGATTCATAAAAAGTGGTATGCCAATTCCTCTATCTATATTAATCGGTCTGGCAATCGGAATTGGCTTCGGGGTTATAAACGGTTTAATTGTAGCTTATACAAATATTCCTGCCATTATCGTGACCCTCGCTTCAATGTCCATGGCCAGAGGTACCGCTTTACTATATTCAAATGGATATCCAATATCAGGCATGCCTGCTATTTTCAAAGAATTCGGTAGAGGATACATAGGTCCTATTCCAAACCCTGTATATATTATGATAGGAATAGTAATCTTTTCGGGAATTGTTTTAACAAAATCAAAATTCGGCAGACATGTTTACGCTTTGGGAGGAAATGAAGAAACAGTAAGACTATCCGGCATTAACGTAAAAAAAATAAAAATGATGGTTTATGTGATCTCCGGAACCCTTTCCGCCTTAAGTGGACTCATCTTATGTTCAAGATTGGGCTCGGGGCAACCCCTTTCGGGTGATGGTTGGGAACTTGATGCCATAGCAGCTGTAGTTGTTGGTGGTACAAGTATAGCGGGTGGTAGAGGAACGATCATCGGAACACTGATTGGAGCATTTGTTATCGGAGTTTTAAACAATGGACTCAATCTTTTAAACGTTTCTCCATATTTACAATTGGTTGTTAAGGGTATAGTTATAATAGGAGCGGTATTTGTAAGGGCTGGTTTTGCTAAAGAAAAATAGTAAGAGAGGTTATATATGAAAAAAAAAGAATATTTAGAAATAAGAGAAGAGGCATTGAAATACTTTGAAAAGGCCAGGATAGTTTTGACTGAAAAAGAAATTGAGAATTTTGAGGTGGCAGATTTTGGTTTAAACAGGAAAGATATAGGGCTACAATTGATTGTATATGTTAATACGGATAGAGTATGTGCCAAAGAAATGGTTTTATTTCCAGGCCAAACATGTCCGGAACATATTCACCCTCCAGTTCATGGTGAATCGGGAAAAGAAGAGACATTCAGATGCAGATACGGAAAAGTATTCATTTATGTTTCGGGAAATAAAACAGAAAACGCACACTGCAAACCACCAAAAGGAAATGAAAGTTATTACACCGCCTGGCACGAAATTGAATTGGCTCCAGGCGAACAATATACCTTAAAACCAGGAACAAAACACTGGTTTCAGGCAGGACAGGAGGGTACGGTTATCTCTGAATTCTCAACAAAAAGCCGAGATGAATTTGATATATTTACGAATCCGGATATAAAAAGAATACCTAAAATAGAGGAGTGAATAGAATGATCGACGTAGCCTGTATAGGAATACTGGTGGCTGATTTAATCACAAAAAGTGTCGATTCTCTTCCGGAAAAGGGAAAACTCGGTTTTGTTGATGAAATTCTCTTAAACACCGGGGGTGTTGCTCAAACAACCAGCATTGTTCTGGCAAAACTGGGAACTAATGTTTCGATAATTGGAAAAATAGGATCCGATTTATTTGGAGATTATATAATATCGAATCTTCAAAAATACGGAGTTGATTATAGAGGTCTTATAAGATCAAAAAATCAAAATACCTCCAAAACAATCGTGCTTGTGGATTCCAAAGGAGAAAGGACCTTTTTATATCTCCCGGGTTCAAATGGTGAATTCTCTGAAAAAGATATAAACTGGAGCATCGTTAACGAAGCAAAGCATGTTCACATTGCCGGGGCTTTTTTAATGCCCTCTTTTGACGGTGAAAATACAACAGCAACTCTTAAAAAAGCCAAAAAAATGGGTAAAACAACTTCAATGGATACAGCGTGGGATCAGACGGGCAGATGGATGAATTTGATTCAACCTTCATTAAAATACATCGATTATTTCCTTCCAAGTTATACCGAAGCGTGCGTGATGGTTTCCGAAAAAGATCCGGAAAAAATCTGTGATATTTTTCTCAACGAAGGTGTAGAAATGGTCGGACTTAAACTTGGTGAAAATGGGTGCATCATTGCCACAAAAAAAAGAAAAATACACTGTGCGCCATTCATAGTCAAAGAAATAGATTCAACAGGAGCAGGAGATTCATGGGTAGGTGGTTTCTTAACAGGTCTGATGAAAGGTTGGAGTTTTGAAAAGTGTGGTACTTTTGCAAACGCGGTGGGTGCCGCCACTGTAAGAGCAGTTGGAGGAGGAAATGGAATAGAAAGTATAGAACAAATAAATAGAGAAATAATTCAAGGAGGAAAACAATGCCGTTAGTTAATTTAAAAAAAGTTTTATCGGAATCTATTGAAAAAAAATATGCTGTTGGTTCATTCAACGCAGCGAATTATCAGGGAGTCGAAGCCATTCTGTCTGCTTCAGAAGAAATGAATACTCCTGTTATACTGAGTATCGCTGAAGTTCATTTTAGATACCTGAATTTAAAATATTTTATTCCTTATGTCAAAAATAGAATAGCACAGTGTTCCGTTCCTGTAGTTCTCCATCTTGATCACGGATTGAGTTTCGACACCTGTATAAAAGCAATTTCAATGGGTTTTTCATCTGTAATGTTTGATGGTTCAACTTTACCAATTGAGAAAAATATTGAAATTACGAATAAACTCGTCCAGATTGCTCATATGGCAAATGTAAGTGTTGAGGCAGAGATAGGTCATGTTGGTGGCGGGGAAGGAAATCTCGAAGAAGGTTCGGAAGTTGACAGGAGTAAATTTACGAAGCCTGAAGATGCGGAAATCTTCGTTGAAAAGACAGATGTTGATGCGTTAGCAATTGCTGTCGGGACCGTTCATGGGCCTTATAAAGGTACTCCCGACATTGACAATTCCCTCATAAAAAAAATAAGAAATACAATTTCTATCCCTCTGGTTCTTCATGGTGGATCTGGATTGAGTGATGATGATTTCAGAAATGCGGTAAAATCCGGAATAAATAAAGTGAATTTTTATACCGCAACATCAATTGCCGCTGTGGAAAAAATAAAACAAATAATAAACGGGCCCAAAAAGGTATCCTTTCCAGATCTTACCAAAGCCGCAACCGATGTTATAAAAGAAATTATAAAACACCAGATAGAAGTTTTTGGAACAAAACCTTTAAAACTTTAGAAAATAAAAACAGAGAAAGGTATCATTTATCTCATTCATTGGGGGTATATTAAAAAGCTATTAGATAGGCCGATACCTTTCTC